>SVKP01000060.1 GCA_015068395.1 Oscillospiraceae bacterium | reverse complement strand
GTCGAACGTGCCGTCCTCCTGCATGCGCTTGAGCTGGGTCAGGCGGCCGATACGGGTGCGCATGGTCTTGAAGTTGGTCATCATGCCGCCGAGCCAGCGGGCGTTGACATAGTACATGTTGCAGCGCAGCGCCTCGTCACGGATCGCCTCCTGCGCCTGCTTCTTGGTGCCGACGAACAGCAGGGTCTTGCCCTCCTCGGACAGGCCGCGCACAAAGTTATAGGCCTCTTCGAGCTTCTTAACCGTCTTCTGCAGGTCGATGATATAGATGCCGTTGCGCTCCGTGTAGATGTAGGGAGCCATCTTGGGGTTCCAGCGACGGGTCTGGTGACCGAAGTGGACGCCTGCCTCGAGCAGGGCTTTCATGGATACGACGTTTGCCATTTTGCTGTGTTACTCCTTTTTGATTTTGTTTTTACCCTCCGGAGGCATCTCCCGTCCCGCTCACCCTTGCGGGCACAAACGAAACGTCCGCCTCCGTGCGGAATGCCTTGATAGAATAGCACAGCAAATCCAGGAATGCAAGAGTTTTTTCGTGATTTTGCCGGTTTTTTCAAAAACGCTTCTTTTTTCCCCGCGGCGGCTCGATCTCCCGGCGCGGAAACTGGTGCTCGATGAGGATCACGTCGTCTCCGATACGCCGGATCGAGCGCCATGGAATGTAGTATTCCTCCCCGCGCCCGAACAGCCCGAAGAACTTGAGCGGGCCCGGCACGATGATTGCCGTGACCTCGCCCTCCGGGATGCGCAGCTCCAGATCGCCGACGTAGCCCAGGCGGCAGCCGTCACAGATATTGATGACCTCCCTGCACCGAAGATCGGTAAAGCGCTGGTCCATCCTCCCACCTCTTTCTTCCACAGTGTATGCCGGGGCAGGTTCGTCCGATACACCTTTTCCGTGTGAAAATCCATCGAAATGGAGCGAAAACTAAAAAATATATCCCGTGCCGCTTCGTATGTTTCCCCGGTTCGCGGAAAGAATAGAGGCATCAAAGCACTTGGGGAGGCACAGCGATGCTCGGAAAAGTGGACTTATGCGGCGTGAACACCTCAAAGCTGCCCGTCCTCACGCCGGAGGAGACGGACGCGCTCTTTCAGCGCGCGCGCAAGGGCGACGCGGCGGCGCGAAAAGCGCTCATCGAAAGCAACATGCGGCTTGTGCTGTCGGTCATTCAGCGCTTCGCCGGACGCGGGGAGAACGCGGACGATCTGTTTCAGGTCGGCTGCGTCGGGCTAATCAAAGCGGTGGACAATTTTGACGTCACCCAAAACGTGCGCTTTTCGACCTACGGCGTCCCAATGATTATCGGCGAGATACGCCGGTACCTCCGCGACAACAGCGCCGTGCGCGTCAGCCGGAGCACCCGCGACACAGCGTATCGCGTGTTGCAGGCGCGCGAGAAGCTGCAACGCGAGCAGCAGCGCGAGCCGACCGTCGAGCAGATCGCGCGCGAGCTGGACATTCCCCGCGAGGAGGTCGTCTTTGCGATGGATGCGGTCGCGGACCCTGTGTCGCTCTTTGAGCCGGTCTACTCCGAAAGCGGCGACGCTCTGACCGTCATGGATCAGGTGCGCGAGACGAAGAACACCGACGAGGACTGGCTGGAGCGCATCGCGCTCAAGGAGGCGATGGCGCAGCTCTCGGAGCGCGAGCGCCGTATCCTCGCGCTCCGCTTTTCCGACGGCAAGACGCAGATGGAGGTCTCCGACGAGATCGGCATCTCGCAGGCGCAGGTCTCACGGCTGGAAAAAAACGCCATCAAGGCGATCCGAAAGCAGATATGATATTCATGCAAAACGCCTTCCGCGTACGTGTGCGGAAGGCGTTTTGTTCCGTTATCACAGCTTGCGCCTGTTGTACAGGAAGACGGACAGCCGCCACGAAAGGGCGTAAATAACCAGAGGCAGCAGACCGATCGCCCATTCGGGAAGCGCCAGCTGGCTTGGCATTTCGCTGCCGCCGTCGGTCAGCATCATCGTACCCATAAACAGTCCGCCGACTAAGATAAAGTAGACAATGCGTCCTTTTTCCATCCCGAACCGGAACAGGATCGGCATCAGGATGGACGGGGCAAGGAAGGAAACGAAGAACTGTACGCCGAGCATCCCGAGCATGTCGTCCAGAGGGCGGACGCCTGCCGCGGCGAAGGCGAGACGCAGCGCCGTCATCACCGCGAAATACACCGCGATCGCGCACAGCCCGAGCAGGTACTTCGCCGTAACATACTGTGCGCGGGAGACAGGGAACGCCTGGGAGCAGACCGTCCACTTTTCCCTCTCGTCATAGGCGTACAGCGTGACCGGAAGAAGCGACATCAGCATGGCGGGAAGTATCGTAAAGCTGCTCATTTCCTCGAAGAAAATGCCGCTCACACCATAAATGACCACAAAGAGCAGCAGAATACGCGCGTAACGGGTCATCATATACCAATCCTTGCGCAACAAGCCTTTCATGTTACCGGTCCTCCTTTGCCATCAGCACAAACATTTCCTCGATGTCCACGCGCCCCAGCTCCATACCGGCGGGCGTGTTCTCTCTGCGCAGCAGCGCCTCCACGCCGTAGGGCGTTTCGCGCTTCCCCAGCACGGCGGAGCGGTCGAGCTTCGCAAAATCCTCCAGCGAACAGCGGACGACGCCGAACTTCTCGCCGAGCATGTCCTTCTCCTCGCACAGCAGCAGCCTTCCCCGGTGCAGGAACGCGATGTAGTCGCAGAGCTTTTCCAAATCGCTCACGATATGCGAGGAGATCAGGATTGCGTGGTCCTCGTCCCGCGTGAATTCGGAGAAGAGCGTCACCACCTCGTCGCGCGCGACCGGGTCCAGCCCGCTGGTCGGCTCGTCGAGGATCAGCAGCCTCGCGTTGTGCGAGAGCGCCACCGCGATGGCGAGCTTTTTCTTCATGCCAAGCGAAAACTCCTTGTGCTGCTTTTTCGCCGGAAGCTGGAATCTGTCCAGCAGGTTGTCATACGCCGCCTGGTCCCAGTTGCGGAAAACGCCGCGCATGATCTTTCCGACGTCCGTGGGCGTCAGGCAACCGGAGAAGCCCGCCTCGTCAAGCACGACGCCGATGTCCTCCTTGCCCAGCGGGAAGCACGCGCGGTTCTCCTTCCCGAACAGCGTCACCGTCCCGCCGTCGCGCGGGATCATGTCGAGGATCAGCTGGATCGTCGTGGTCTTGCCCGCGCCGTTCTCGCCCACGAGCCCGAGGATCGCCCCGGCGGGCAGCGTCAGCTCCAGATCGTCCAGCACAAAATCCTTGTATTCCTTTCTCAGTCCTTTGATCTCCAAAGCGTTCATGTCTCTTCCTCCGTCAGATATTCCAGCATTTGTATCAGCTCGCCGCGTCCGATGCCGCAGCTTTTTGCCAGCCGCGCCGCCTCCGCCAGCCGCGCCTCGATCTGCCTCAGGTTTTCCTCCCGCAGCTGCTCCGGGTTGCTCCGCGCGACAAAGCAGCCCTTCCCCGCCACGGTGTAAAGGAAGCCTTCGCGTTCCAGCTCGTCGTAAGCGCGCTTCGTCGTAATCACGCTCACGCGCAGGTCCTTGGCAAGATTGCGGATCGACGGCAGCGCCTCGTCCTCATGCAGCGCGCCGCTGATGATCTGCGCCTTGATCTGCGAAAAGATCTGGTCGTAGATCGGCACGCCGCTGAGATTGTCGATCAGGATATTCAATCGCCGCCCTCCTCGCTCTTACTGTATATATACAGTATACACAGTATAAACAGTTTGTCAAGAGGGCTTTGAAAAAAAACTTTGAGCTGCACAAAACGAAAGCGGCAGAGGGCTTTCCCCCCGCCGCTTTCGCTTTGCGCTCACTTGTCCAGTTGTTCCTCGATCTTGCTTTTGAGCTTCTCCGCGCCGGACTTGACCTTTTCGTCGATTTCGGTCTTTTCGAGCGCGTCCTGCACCCTGCTTTTGAGCTTGTCCGCGTTTTCACGCACCTGCTCCTTCAGCTTGTCGGTGTCGACGTCCGCCGCCTTCTCGCGCAGGCGCTCCGCCCCGGCGTGTATCTTCTCATCCAGATCGGTCTGGACAAGCACGTCCTGAACCTTTCCCTTCATCTTCTTCGCCGCCGCGCCGACCTTTTCATCGAGGTCCGTCTTGTCCAGCGTATTCTTGACTCTGCTTCTGAGGCTGTTGAGGTCCATGTCATATCCTCCAAACACATGATTCGTAGATACCTTTTGTTATTCTGTGCAAAAAATCATTCTATACTCGCTACAGAATGATTTTTTGCCTTGATTTTTACTTTTTAAAGCTGTCCTTGAGCGACACGCTGCGGTTGAAGACGATGTGCTCCGCCGTAGAGTCGCGATTGTCGAGGCAGAAGTAGCCCAGACGCATGAACTGGAAGGTCGGCGCGGTCTTGCCCGCTTTCTCGGTCTTGTCGTATTCCGCGGCGGCGCGGGCAAGCTCCGGCTCGATCTTGCAGCCCTGCAACACCTCAAGCGAGTCGGGGTTGAGGCAGTCGAGGAAGTTCTTGTCGGGCCCGTCGGGCGCGGGATCGTTGAAGAGGTAGTCGTAAAGGCGGACCTCGGCGTCAACGGCGGTGGCGGCGTCGACCCAGTGGAGCGTTGCGCCCTTGACCTTGCGCCCGTCGGCGGGGTCTCCGCCGCGGGAGTCGGGATCGTAAGTCGCGTAGACCTCGACGATATTGCCGTTTTCGTCCTTCTTGCAGCCCGTGCACTGGACAAGGTACGCGCCCTTGAGGCGGCATTCGGGGCCGTTGGGCGTCAGGCGCTTGTACTTGGGCACCGGCTCCTCCATGAAGTCGTCCGCCTCGATCCACAGCTCGCGGGAGAAGGTGATCTCATGCGTCCCGGCGTCGGGGTCGGTGGGGTTGTTTTCCACGGCGAAGGTCTCGCTCTTGCCCTCGGGATAGTTCGTGACGACCAGCTTGACCGGGCGCAGCACCGCCATCGTGCGCTCGGCGTGCTCGTTGAGGTCCTCGCGCAGGCAGTGCTCCAAAAAGCTGTACTCGATCGTGGACGGCGCCTTGGCGACGCCGATGCGCTCGCAGAAATTGCGGATGGACGCGGGCGTAAAGCCGCGGCGCCGGAGCCCGCAGAGCGTCGGCATGCGCGGATCGTCCCAGCCGGAGACATAGTGCTGCTCGACAAGCTGACGCAGCTTGCGCTTGCTCATAACGGTGTAGTTGATGCCAAGACGCGCAAACTCGATCTGACGGGGCTTGTGGTACGGAATGGAAACATTGTTCACCACCCAGTCATACAGCGGGCGGTGCTCCTCGTATTCCAGAGAGCAAAGCGAGTGCGTGATGCCCTCCAGCGCGTCCTGAATCGGGTGGGCAAAGTCGTACATCGGGAAGATGCACCACTTCGTGCCCTGCCGGTGATGGTCGATGTAGCGGATGCGATACATGACCGGATCGCGCATGTTGAAGTTGCCGGACGCGAGGTCGATCTTCGCGCGCAGCGTGCGGCTGCCCTCCGGGAACTCGCCGTTCTTCATGCGCTCGAAGAGGTC
>SVKP01000059.1 GCA_015068395.1 Oscillospiraceae bacterium | reverse complement strand
TTCGGCGATTCCGCTTCCGGCGAGAGCGTGTCGGCGACGCCGATTACGAGCGCGAGCAGCGATTATCTGTTCATCCTCGACGGCACGAACCCCATCCTGACCGAGGGTGAGCATACGCTTCAGATCTCCCTGTTCACCGAGGACGGCGAGCCCATCGGCACGATCCCCATCCAGTTCACGGTGACGGGGCACGACCCGGAAACCGGCTGGGCATACGCGGAAGAGGGCTGCGCCTCCCCGGATGGCGTCGGCGTCACACGCACGGCGGACGGCACGGCGGTCACGATCACGCCGAGCTGGACGGAGATCGCCTATGACGGCGCAAAGCACGTTCCTGCGCTGACGGTCAAGACCGACGAGGAAACGCCCGTGAAGCTCACGTCGGGCACGGACTACACGGTGAAGTATTACCGCGTCGTGGGCGGCGTGACCGAGCGCGTGATCCACAACCCCGACGATCCCACGGAAACCGATTTCGGCGACCCGGACGGCGTGGAGGCGATCAGCGCCGCAAACATCAAGGAGGCGGGCGACTACTACGCGGTCGTCACGGGCAAGGGCAATTACTCCGGCACGAGCACGGTGCGGTTCACGATCACCGCCGCCCCTACGCCCCATCTCCGCGGCTGGGTGGACGGCGATAACCTGAACTACAGCGTGAAGAACGTCCCCGCGAACGCCGTCCTGATCGCCGCGCAGTACAACGCGAGCGGCAAGATGACGTACACGAAGACCATTACCCTCGCCGCGGGCGACGCGCAGGACACGATTACGATGCAGGGCAGCGGCACGAAGTTCAAGCTCATGCTCGTGGACAAGACGACCTATGCCCCCCTCTGCAAGGCGTGGACCTCTCAATAAGAAAAAACCATAAAAAACCATAAAAACTTCGGCAGGGGCAAAACGCTCCTGCCGAAGTTTTTTGGGGCGTGTTGAAATTTGAGGCGTTGCATGTTATCCTGTTTCCGTAACTATATGCCTCGCCGGTTTGACGGCGCGGCGGAACAGGGGGAAAGATGATGAAAAAACGAGGCGTATCCTTTCTGCTGACGTTTGTCCTGCTTTTGGGGCTGCTGACCGCGCCCGCGCGGGCGTATGCGCCGACATGGTCCCTGTCCACGCTGGACGGCGGCACGGTGACGCAGGACAGCTATCGCGACCGGGTGCAGCTGCTGGTGTTCTACCGGGCGGCAATGAATGACGGAAGCGCCGTTTGCAGCAATTCCGCCAGACTGCTCCGGGAGCTTGCGCAGAGCAGCTGGATATCCGACAGCAGGCTCAAGGTCGTTGCCATGGCGGTGGACGGAGCGGACGACACGGCGGCATTCAAAAGCGCCTTTGCACCGAACTGCGGGGATATCGTGTTCGCTCTGGGCGGCTCGAATCTTATGTGGAATATTGTCGGGTATGGGCAGAGCGTCACCTTTGGCGTTTGCGCGATCGTCAAGGATGGCGAGGTCAAGGAGTATTGGGACGGGTGTTATTCAGCGCAGACATGCAAGCAGAAGCTGGCGGCCTATGTCGACTTTGATGCATCTGCGAGCGCGTCGCTCTCCGGTTCCCTGAGCAGCGGCACCGTCAGTTATCAGGTCAAGGGCGCTCCGAGCGGGGCGCGGCTGATCGCGGCGAGCTTCAACAAGAGCGGCAGGCTGCTGGACGTCAGGACGGCCTCCGTTTCCGGCAGCATGAACGGGACGGTTTCCGGGCTGAAAAGCGGGACGAGCTACCGCCTGTTCCTCGTGGATCGGAGCTTTGTCCCGCAGTGCGGCATGGTCACGCTCCGGGCGGGCGACGACCAGCCCGCGACGAGGGCGGACCAGCTCTCTGTCGGCGGCAGGGTCTACACCCTCGGCATGACGGCGAGCGAGCTGACGAGCCTCGCCGGGACCCCGGCACAGACGCTTGCCTCCACGGACGGGATCACATGGTACGTTTATGGCACGGAAACGTATCTTGATTTTCTTTTGGCGGGCGTTTACAACGGGAAGGTCGTCTCGCTCGCCTCTGGCGGCAAGGCGTTTTCGTGGATGGGCTACAGCGCCGGCGCAAAAAATGTGACCGGGACAAATGGCGTGAAGCTCTATACAGACAAAAACGACGATTCTATTCTCCACGCCGTTCGCCTGAACGACACAAATGGGCTTCCGAGCGGATATGTGACCGGCAGCGACGCGCTGCGCGGCGAGTCGATTATCAACTTCCACATGACCAACGCCTTCCGCGTTTACCACGGGTTGAGCCCGTTCGTATGGAATGACGCCGCCGCCGAGGCGGCGCGGCTGCACAGCGCCGATATGGCGCAGAACAACTATTTCAGCCATGACAGCCAGGACGGCCGCAGCATGACAGACCGCATGGAGGCGCAGGGCGTCCGCTGGTACTCTGCCGGTGAAAACATCGCCGCAGGCCGCAGCAACGGAATTGATTGCTACGATGGATGGGTGAATTCCGCCGGACACCGCAGCAACATGCTTACGTCCTTCACCTATCTCGGCGTGGGCTATGCCTACAACAGCGGGAGCAGATATCGCTTCTATATGACACAGGACTTTTTCAGCGGGTCATCCTCCTGAAACAACCATTAAAAACGACCGGCGCCAGAGCGTATGACACGTTCTGGCGCCGGTCGGCGCATATACCGGAAGCTTTACCGCAGCCGGAACAGCATGGACGCCATCTCCGCACGGGTGAGCGGCTGCGCGGGGGAGAACGTCTCCGCCGTAAACCCGTCAAACACGCCGAAGAAGGAGAGAATGGAGACCTGCTCCTCCGCCCAGGCGGGCACGTCCGCCCTGTCGGCGTAGGTCAGCGGCGGCGCGGTGAAGCCTCTTCCCAGAAGCCTGCCGAGCATCGTTGCCGCCTCCTGCCGCGTGATACTGGAATCCGGGTTGAAGCAAAGCGAGCCGTTGAGGTCCTTCGACCCGCGGATGATGCCGAGCGCATACATCACGCGCGCCGCCTCGACCGCCCAGGACGCGATGCCCGAGGCGTCGGCAAAGGGCATCGCCGTGTCCTCGTACCGATCCTCCGGGGCGAGATAACGGTCGAGCATAACAGCGAACTCCTGCCGTGAGATATTGTCGTCCGGCTTATAGAGCCCGTCGCTGCCCACGGTGACGCCGGTGCGCTTGAGGAATTCGATCTCCCCTGCCGCCCAGTGCCCGTCGACGTCCGGGAACGCGGGCTCCAGATCCTCCGCAGCGGGAATGAGGATGCTGGCGCGGGCGAGGTTCCCGCTTGCGTCGCCGGCAAGCAGCACGATGTGGTGCGCAAGAGCGTCATAGGCGGGCAGCTCCGCTTCCAGCTCTCCCGTGCGCGTGTCGCGGAGATAGGGCAGCGGCGCGCCGTCCAGCGTGAGCGCCAGAGTCGGGAGCTCCGCGCCGTCCAGCAGGTCGAACGCGCGCCCGGTCAGGGTACCGAGCTCTTCGTTCACCGAAAGCGAGACCTCCGGCGGCGCGTCGTCCGTAATGAGGTCGTAGGCGAGCACCAGCTGGTCGAGCCGGAGCACGCCGCTCGCCGTCTGCGAGGCGCTGAGCAGGAGTCCGGTGATCGTCTGCGCGCCCTCGGGGAGCGAAAGGGCGATGTGCTCCCAGCCGTCGAAGGCGACGGGCACGGCGAGGCAGGCGCCCGCGTCCGTTTCGATCGTGAGGTATGTTTCGTCGCTTCCGCCGCTGCCGCAGACCCAGAGCTCCACACAGTTATAGGACCGATCGACCGGGTAGTAAACGGGAAGCCGCGCGGCGATCCCCGCGTCGAGCGTGTAGTCCAGCTGGGCGGACGCCTTGCCGAAGCGGACAAACTCGGAGTTGGTCACACGCGAGAGCGTGAGCTGCGGCGCGAGCTCGGGGAATTCCTCCGTGACGTCGGTGAACGGCTCGAAGGGCGTCTCAAAGTCCTCCAGCAGCCGGAACGGCAGCAGAGAGACTGTGACCGGGATCGACACGCTCTTTTCGCCGACGGAGACCGTCAGCGTTCCCACGGCGGCGTCAGACCCGGCTTGGAGAACGTTTCCCTCGGGGGAGAGCTCAACGCCCTCGCCCTCATACGTCCACCGGAAGCAGCTGTCGTCCCCCGGAACGGCGAGGTGGTTGGCGACGCCGCGCGCGTGCAGCTCAAGCCGACTGTCCGGCGCGAGCACGAGGGAGGTGATCTCCTCCTCACCGCGGCTGACCAGAATGGACTCCGGCTCAATGACCTGGACCACGGCGTCAGTCAGCAGCTCGCCGCAGCGCGCGGTGACGGTGACGGGGCCGGTTTCGGCGGGAACGGTCAAAACGCCGTCCTCCAGACTGCCATAATCGGCTTCCAGCGTCAGCTGGCCCTCGCTGTCCATCGGGATGTAATTAGTGTCGACCACGGCGCAGCGAAGCGGGAGCTGCGCGCCCGGAAGCGCCGTCGTTTCGGCGGAGAGGTAGATGTGGTCGGGGATGCCGGTGGACGCCGCGTCGGCGACGAGCAGCAGCTGGTTGCTCACGGCGCGCTCCGCGTTCTCCGACGGCGTGTTGACGACCTGCGCGGCGGTTTGGTCCGGCATCGTCGCCACAAGCGTGGTCGAGCCGCCGCCGTCGAGCGCGACCGCCGTGACGCATTCCAGCTCGACGAGCCGCATGGCGACGGCGGTCAGCGTCGCGCCGATGCTGCTTCCCGCCTTGCGCCCGTCGATGGTGTAGAAAATGAGCGTACCGTCGGCGCGCTGCCCGATGGCGGTGCGCGGCGCGCTGCCGAGCGGGAGCCCGGCGCAGACGGCGCCGTTTTCAACCAGCAGCTCCGGCGCGCCGATCAGATTGACGACCTCGTTCCAGCTGGGGTCCTCCGTCTCGGAGACGACCTCGAGCGTAAGCTCGTCGCCCGGCTGGAGCGCGAGCAGCGGCGCGGTGTAGCGCTCGTCCGCCCGGAGGTTCGCGGTCAGGATGTATCCGCCCTCGGGCACCGCGGTGTCCGTCGCCTCGGGAAGCACCTCCTCGACGCGGAGCGTCAGCGCGCCGCCGATGGTGAGCGCGCCGTCCACAACGGAGCAGAGCACGTCGACGCCCGGCTCGTTGGTGCCGGTGGTCCCGCGGTCGTTGAAGCGGCTGTCATAGAGGAAGACGCCATAATCGGACTGGCGGATGTGGTTGAACGCGAAGACAGGGAAGCCCTCACGCTCGACATTGCCCTCGCTCTCGTCCTCACCCTCGATCGCACTCTCGCCCTCGGGCTCGACCTCTCTCTCAGCGCCGACGGCCCGCATGGAGAGCCTGGGGTCGCCGATGAGCGCCGTGCCGTCCGCACGGAAGCCAACAGCGTAATACGGGTCGCCGTTCATGTTGCGCAGAACGCCGCCCGCCATGGTCGAGCCGAGCGGCACGCCGTGCTGCACGCCGTAATAGTCGCCGTTGATACCGGCGACGACGCGCAGGTCCTGCGCCTCTGCCTCCTGCGCCGCCGCGAGGACGGTGTTCAGCGCGCGCGTTGTCTCCCCGCAGGTGACGAGGGGGCGCACCCGCTCGTTCGGCGTGTAGACGACGTAGTGCTCCTGCCGCAGGTCGGCATGGGAATCGCTCCAGAACACGCCGGAGGTGAGCGTGGTCTCTGCGTTGAGTACGGTCTCGGTGATCGCGAGATCGTGGCCGAGCGCTTCCGACGCAAAGGTCGGCAGCGCCTCCAGAAGCAGCACGGCTGCAAGCGCACAGGCAGCCAGCCTGCGAAGCGTGGATTTCATGGTGATCCTCCTATCCGTCTAGACCGAGCGCGTCGAGCACACGGAGTATGATTTCATTTGAGACGAGAAAGCCCTTGGGGGTGAGCCGCCAGCTTTCCGCCCGCAGCTCCGCCAGTCCATGCGCCGCGCAGGCGTTCAGGACCGCTTCAGCGCGGGAGAGCTCGGACGCCGGAAGCCCGCGCGTCAGACGCAGGCCGAGCATGACGCGCTCCGCCGCCCGTTCGCGGGGGGAGGGCGCGGCATCCTCGCTCAAGGGCGCGCCGCCGCGGAGAAAGGCGTCCAGATCGCGCGCGACGGCGAAGCGGCGGCCGCCAAAGTCGGAGTGCGCGCCGGGACCGAAACCGAGGTATTCGCCCAGCGTCCAGTATTTGAGGTTGTGGCGCGACGCGAAGCCGGGGCGGGAGAAGTTGGAGATCTCGTACTGTGCGTAGCCCTGCGCCGCAAGCGCCTCCGCCGCGTCGAGATACATGTCCGCCTGCGCGTCGTCGTCCGGGAGCGACGCGCGCTCCCGCCTCTCGTAGAGCGCCGTGCCGGGCTCGACCTTGAGCGCGTAGCAGGAAAGGTGCTCCGGCGCGAGCGAGACGGCGGCGTCGAGGTTTTCCTGCCAGCGCGCGCGCGTCTGGGACGGCAGGCCGTAGATGAGGTCGAGGCTGAGGTTGTCAAAGCCCGCCGCGCGCGCAGCGTCGACCGCGGCGCGCGTGTCGGCGGCGGTGTGGACGCGCCCGATGGCGCGCAGCTCCGCATCGTCCGCGGACTGCATCCCCAGCGAGATGCGGTTGAAGCCCGCGCTTCGCAAAACGCGGAGCGTGTCCGGGTCACGGGCGCTCTCGGGATTCGCCTCAAAGGTGATCTCAGCGCCGGGCGCGAGGACGAAGCAGTCCCGCAGGGCGTCCAGCAGCCGGACGAGCCGCGCGGGCCCCAGCAGGCTCGGCGTGCCGCCGCCGAAATAGACCGTGTCGGCGGCGTACGCCTTCGCACGCTCCGCCGTGCCGCGGAACGCCGCGATTAGCGCGTCCGTGTACGCGTCCATGCACGCCGAATCCTGCGGGAGCGAGTAAAAATCGCAGTAGGCGCATTTTGCGCGGCAGAAGGGTATGTGGATGTAAAGCCCCAGCGGGCGCGGCGTATTCATGGCAGTATTTTACGCGCTTTTTGCCCGCCGTGCAAGATGAAATCATAAATTGCACAAAATTGGAAAGAATACGGGCAAAGGAGGCGGAAACGCATGGATATGTCCCCACAGGAATATCAAAACTATGTGAAGCGGATCGCGCCCGGATCGCCCGTCGGGAAGAATTCTCTGCTCGCGTTCGTCACGGGCGGCGCGATCTGCGCGCTGGGCCAATGGATCCAAAATGGTTTTTTGGGCCTTGGGATGGAAAAGACCGACGCGGGGACCGCCGCCTCGATCTGTCTGGTGGCGCTCTCCGCGCTTGCGACAGGGCTGGGGCTGTACGTGCGGCTCGCCCGCTTTGCGGGGGCGGGGACGCTGGTGCCAATCACGGGCTTTGCCAACGCGGTCGCCTCCCCGGCGCTGGACTTCAAGAGCGAGGGACTGGTCACGGGTACGGCGGTCAAAATGTTCACCGTCGCCGGTCCGGTCATCGCCTTCGGCACCGCGGCGAGCGTGCTCTACGGTGCGGCGCTGATGCTGCTCGGCGGCGGCTGACGCCGCGCGCGGGTGGAAAAAGAGGCGGAATTTCAAATTGCAAACGCGGCGCGCGGGCGCTATGATAGGGGCAGGTTGAGAGCTCTGCCAAATCGAAGGGAGGTTTCCGACTTGACCTGTTACACGATTGACGACCTGGCCATAATGACCGGGCTGACGACGCGCACGCTGCGCAACTATATCAAAAACGGCGTGCTGCGCGGCGAAAAGGCGGGCGGCAAATGGCGGTTTACGCTGGAGGATTACGCTGCGTTTCTGGACGACCCCGCCGTCAGGCAGACGCTGCGTGCCCGCGCGAACGCCGTTGTGTCCGATTTTCTCGCCGACACAGCAAAAAAGTCGGACGCCGCCTGTGTGATTCTCGATTTCGCGGCTACGGACGAGGAGGGGGAGCGCATTGCCGACTTTTTCTGCGACGGCGCCAATCGCTTTGCCGGCGTGAAATTCAGCTACAGCAGACGGCGCGGCGTGTCGCGCGTGATTTTGACCGGGGACCGCGCTCGCGTGACGGAGCTTGCCGCCGCCTATGACGCGCATGCCGGCGATGGAAAGGAGAAAACAGAATGGAATTGAAGGCGGCGTACGACGAGGTCAGGGCGCGGCTGGACGCGCTGGATTTTTCCGCGCTCTGGCGGGGCTTCCGCCCGACGCGTTTTGCGCTCTACAATGGGGAGGCGTGCTGCTTCGACGGCGCGTATGTGGAGAAGACGGAGGACTTTGTCGCGAACACCTCGATTTTGTACCGCGGCGAGCACATCGCGATCTGGAACCTTTCGGAGGAGCCGGAGGACCTGGACGTGCTCGCGTCCTGTCTGGCGCATGAGATGTTCCACGCCTTTCAGAGAGCGTCCGGCGAAAGCCGCTGGGCAAATGAAATGGACGCGCTCGCCCGCTACCGCTATGACGCGGGCAACATCTCCATGCGTCTGGCGGAGTCGGAACGGATGCGCGCGATCCTGCTTGCGGGCAGGGACGCGCTCTTTCCGGAGCTGCTTGCCCTGCGCAGGGCGCGCTCGGCGCGGTTTCCCTATGAATATGCCTATGAGGCGAGGATCGAGCAGATCGAGGGCAGCGCCAACGATGTGGAGCTGCGCGCGCTGGCGATGCTGGACGCAGAGAAGGGCAGACGCGGCTGGGAGCGCGCGCTGGGGCAGATTGCGCGGGCGGAGCGCTATGTTCCGACGCGCGTGATTTCCTACCTGACCGGCGCCGCGCTGCTCGCATGCATCCGCCGCTGCTCCACGTATGATTATGCCGCCTTCACCGACGTTCCCTTTGCCGAGGGCGTTTTGACGGAGGCGGAGGGGTCTGCGCCGCCGGTCGCGCGCTCCGCCGACGCCGAGGCCGCCTGCGCAGATTACGAGGCGGAGACGCGGCGGATCATCGACGGGGCGCTCGCGAAAAACCGAATTGTCCTGTGTGGAAAATTCCCGCTGGTTTCGCTCAATATCTGGGACGCGCGGCGCAGCGGGAAATATGCCGTGTCGAACCTTTTCCTCGCGTATCAGGACGGCGGACAGACGCGGAATCTGGAGGGCAGCTTTGTCGCCGAGCTGGACGGGGAGGGGAATGTCCTGACGGTCTACGAGCAATGACGCCATACAATATTTGCTGTTTTATCCGCTGCTACATACCATATCCATGAAATAACGCGAAGCCCGCGGCTTGGGGCTTCGCGTTTGTCAATAGGCAAAAGCGACGAAAATGCGACGCCGTTCGACACGCGCATCCGGGTTGGCATGCGTCGAAAAACGACATTTTTCGACGGAAAATACGTTGACATAACCCTGTGGAAAAACCTGTGGATATTGTGCAAAACTTGAAATTCAAGGCATTTGGGACGGTTGCATTGCCGTTATGTAATATCGCGCGCAAGACCCGTTTTCGAAAAAATGACGGTCATTTCGCCGAATTGGGACGAATGACGAGAGCGCCAGCAAAAACACTTGCCATTGTGGTGAATTGGGTTTATAATACACCAGACTTTGTATTTGTATACTATATTAAAAAATGGAGATACACATGGCGGAAAACAAGAAAACCGATTACGGCAACGAAAGCATTTCTTCCCTGCAAGGCGCGGACCGCGTCCGCAAGCGCCCGGGCGTGATTTTCGGCTCGGACGGGCTGGACGGCTGCGAGCACGCGGTCTTCGAGATTTTGTCCAACTCGATCGACGAGGCGCGCGAGGGGCATGGGCGTCTGATTACCGTGACGCGCTATCTGGACCACAGCGTCGAGGTGGAGGACCAGGGGCGCGGCTGCCCGCTGGACTTCAACCCGAAGGAGAAGCGCTGGAACTGGGAGCTGGTGTACTGCGAGCTCTACGCCGGCGGCAAATACGAGAACAACGGCGGCGACAACTACGAGTATTCGCTCGGCCTCAACGGCCTGGGCGCCTGCGCCACGCAGTACGCCTCGCGCTACATGGACGTGACCGTCTGGCGCGACGGGAACAAGTATTCGCTGCACTTTGAGCGCGGCGAGGCGCAGGGCAAGAAGGGGCAGGAGCTCAAGGTCGAGCCGACAGACCGCGGCAGAAAGACCGGCACGCTCACGCGCTGGCTGCCCGATCTGGACGTGTTCACCGACATCGACATCCCCACCGAGTACTTCACCGACGTGATGAAGCGGCAGGCGGTGGTCAACGCGGGCGTGACCTTCCGCTTCCGCAACGAGACCGCGCCGGGGCGCTTTGAGACGAAGGATTTCGTCTATCAAAACGGCATCATCGACTATGTGTCCGAGCTGGCGGGGGAGGAGACGCTGACCACGCCGGTGTTCTGGGAGACCGAGCGCCGCGGACGCGACCGGGACGACAAGGATGAGTACAAGGTCAAGCTCTCCTGCGCCTGCTGCTTTTCTAACCGCGTGCAGCGTATCGAACACTATCACAACTCGAGCTGGCTCGAGCACGGCGGCAGCCCCGAGAAGGCGACCAAGAGCGCTTTTGTCTCCGTGATCGACGCCTATCTCAAGGCTAACAACAAGTATCAGAAGGGCGAGCCGAAGATTGCCTGGCAGGACATTGAGGACTGCCTGGTGCTGGTGTCCAACAACTTCTCCACGCTCACGAGCTACGAGAACCAGACCAAGAAGTCCATCACCAACCGCTTCGTGCAGGAGGCGATGACGGAGTTTCTCAAAAGCCGCCTCGAGGTCTATTTCATCGAGAACCGCACCGACGCGGAGAAGATCGCCGCGCAGGTGCTCATCAACAAGAGAAGCCGCGAGAGCGCGGAGAAAACGCGCCTCGGCGTGAAAAAGAAGCTCTCGGGCAGCATTGACATCTCCAACCGCGTGCAGAAGTTTGTCGACTGCCGCACGAAGGACGTCTCCCGCCGCGAGATCTACATCGTCGAGGGCGACAGCGCGCTCGGCAGCGTCAAGCTCAGCCGCGACGCGGAGTTTCAGGGCATCATGCCCGTGCGCGGCAAGATATTGAACTGCCTCAAGGCGGACTATCCGCGCATCTTCAAGAGCGAGATCATCACCGACCTTCTCAAAGTGCTCGGCTGCGGCGTCGAGGCGCCGGGGAAGTACGCCAAAGAGCTCAATGCGTTCAATCTGGACAACCTGCGCTGGAACAAGGTCATCATCTGCAC
>SVKP01000058.1 GCA_015068395.1 Oscillospiraceae bacterium | reverse complement strand
GCAGGCTGCTTACGGAAAAGCTGAGGAAGGAGGGCTACACGGTATGACGGAAGACGCGATGCTGCGCGATATCCTGCTGGACGCCGCGGCGGACGAGTTTGCGGCGGAGCTGAACGATACAACGTCCATCGATGCCTCTCCTCGCCTCCGGCGGCAGATGACCGCAATGCTCAGCGATCCGCAAGGCTGGGTGAAGCGGAAACGCCGCCCTGTTTGGAAGCGTATTGCCCGTGCTGCCGCCGTGATCGTACTGACCTGCGCCCTGTCCCTCGGCGCGCTGATGGCGGTCAGCCCGGCGGTCAGAGCGGGAATCATCAACTGGGCGATCGAATGGTATGATACCCAAATCGTCTATCGCTTTTCCGGCGCGCAGGCGGACGATCCGGGGGCGTATCTGCCAAAATACGAGGTAACGATGATGCCTGAAGGCTATGAACCGTACGGGGAGTACATCATACCGGGCAGCTGCGATTTCGGCTATGTGAACGATGACGGTGAGCTTCTCTGGTTTGGATACCAGCGGATGACGCAGGGAAGCGCGCTTGCGATCCAAGAGGATACAGAGGGTATGACGGTCTATGAGGTCACGGTAAACGGCTGCAAGGGGAAGGTATATTGTCCGCGAGATACTGATCCAAACAATATCATTGTCTGGATCGACGAGAAGAACAATTTGGAGTTCGATATTTCAGGCTTCTTTGGTAAAGACGAGCTTTTGACCATGGCGCAAAGTGTCACTCAGACAGGTGGCGGCGAAATTGCATTGCCGAAATACGAGATCACAGCAATGCCGGAGGGGTATGCGCTGCTTGAAGAGAGCCATGCCGCTGAACACAGCGAACGATACAGAAATGACGACGGGGACTATCTCTGGTTCGAGTATCAGCCGATGATGCAGGGCGCGGCGATGTCGGTCTCCACGAAGGATGTGGTGGTCTCGGAGGTCAAAGTCAATGGCTGCCCGGGACAGCTGTTCCACTCGCTCGACAAGGATATGAGCAGCGCGATCGTATGGATCGACGAGAAGTGCAACCTGAAATTCCTGTTGGATGGTTTCTTCAGCGACCAAGAGCTGCTGCGCATGGCGGAGAGCGTTTCACTGTGCGAAACGGCAAAATAGCCGTGAGTTTATCCGCAAGATGCCCGCCTCAATTTGAGACGGGCATCTACAATAAAAGTGAAAAATTTTGTGACCAAATCTGCTTTTTTACGAGTAGATAGGCAGAGCGGCCAACAAATGTTCTCGGCGACGCCTGCGAGCTGGCCATTGACAGGCCGCGAAAAAATCTTTGTTTTTTTCAGCTGTTTGCGTTTTTTTGCTGTCTTATATTATGGGGAGACAAAAAGGAAAGGAGGACGCCCGTGGAGGACAAAGAAATCATAGACCTCTATTTTGCGCGTTCCGAGGATGCAATCCAACGCACGGACGGAAAATATGGGCTGTATTTGAAGCATCTTGCTAATAGCATCCTTCATAGTTATGAGGATTCGGAGGAGGTTGTAGACGATACTTATATGAAAGCGTGGGATTCTATGCCGCCGGCAAGGCCAAACTTCTTGCAGAGTTTTCTTGCGCGGATCACCCGCAACCTGTCGATCAACCGTCTGGAATACCTGCTGGCTCAAAAGCGTGGTTCCGGTGCCATAGACCTATTCAGTGAGCTGGACGAATGTGTGGCGGCCCCGCAAAGCGATCCGGGCGATATCTGCGACCTGGAGCAGATCGGCGCATCCATCAACAACTATCTGCGCACGATCAGCGACATTGACCGCGCTGTTTTCCTCTCCCGCTACTTCTACGCGCAGTCGATTGAGGAGATCTCGCGGAACTACGATATGGCAAAAGGAAAGGTTCGGTATATACTTTCCCGTTCGCGCTCCGGCTTGAAAACGCAATTAGCAAAGGATGGTGTGGCTATATGACGTATATGCAACTCGCCAAAGCGTTTGAGTATGTTGATGACGAGTATCTTTGTTCTGTTGAACAGATGAAGAAGCCGCGGAGTGCGCGGCGAGGCGTATGGAAAAAAGTTGCCGTCATCTTCCTCGCCCTTCTGATCGGCGCGAGCGTGTGGCTTGCCGTGGACGAGGAGGCGCGCGCCGCGTTCCTCAATGCGCTTCTTTGGCTGCGCGGAGAACAGATCGACGCGACGATTGAAACAACGGATAAGGGGCAATACACAGATTATACCGTTACTTATGTGGATGGAAACGGTAAAACGCAAGAGCGCGGTGGGGCTGCCGTTGCCTACGATGAGGATGGTACGCAGCGCCCCGTGACAGAGGAAGATATTATTAATTCATGGAACACACACGCCGATGTGGAGTATCTGAAGGACGGCTCTGTATGGCTGTATTACAAGGATCAAAAGGTAGACATTACCGACAAGTTTGAGAATGGTGTTTGCGTAGTTGAACTCAAGGATGGAGAATACGATGTGAAAGTGACTGTTCGCTATCAGGGGACATGGACGGTGAACAGAGAACCTTCCAATGCAGCTGATTCAATCGGCGGAGAAGATACGCAGCAGTCAAATGATGCGGGAAAGATTCCCGCTGGTACAGGCTGTATATACTGGGATGCCGATATTGACGGTGATGGCATTGCGGAGCGTATTGGCCTTGATATCGGCGCATTGGAAGGAAAACCCTTTACTCTGCCTTGGATCGAAACTTCGGATGGGGTAAAGCTTTGCGAATTGAATCCGATTGGAATACCACATCCCGCCGCAAACTCTTATGCGCTGACAGAGTTAGACGGGAAAACATACCTGATGGAGTACCAGACATTGATTTCTGCGGATAAAGCAACATATACCTGCTGTCTTTGGACGGTAAATGCAAAATCTGGACGCTTGACTCAAGAGAGCGTGAAACAGGTCGATTTCCCTATCAATCATTCGCTGACGGAAGCACAGAGAGCGTCGGTATCCGGCTTTATGAATGAGGCAAATCAGCTCTGGCAGCACAGTCGTCTGTTGTTCTCCACTGATCCAGAGGTACTCGCGCATCTTTACAACGCAGAAACAGGTCAATCCATTGAGCCATATGGCTCGTACTTCCTTGCTGATGCGGATGCGTCTGTGTGTTATCAGGAAACGATGAATGGCGGGCATCTTTAACAGAACCGCGTGATAATATTTATGCAAAGTGACAAATTTTGTAATAATACTAAAAACCTTGTCCGATTATATCCTGAAACAGCGTTATTGATATGGAATGGCAAAAAGATTACCGTTGTCATTTCAAGAGGAGGAACAAAACATGGGAGATACAGGTCAAATACTACTGCCGCTCCTGCTTTGCGGCAGCCTTCTTGTGAGCAGCGGTTACTTTATCCTGTTGGACAGCAGAAAGAAATAGGAGGACTCTCGTTTTATGAAGCATTCAGCGGATTTTAGAGCTGAGGCGCGCGAGGCGCTGCGCGGCAAATGGCGTACTGCGGTATGGGCAGGCTACCTGGCCGGATTGCTCGGCGTGGGCGTGGCAAGCGAACGCGTCAATCTTTCCAATCTGACAAGGAATCTCCGAGAGCGGGATGTGCGGGGGTTTCTGCAAAGCGAAGCGTGGTTCCAAATGCGCCCGGCGGTATTTACGGTTTTGGGGCTGCTTTTGCTCTGGATACTCGTCTGCTTTATTGTGGGCGGCGTGGTGCAGCTGGGCTACTCGCGTTTCAATCTGCGGCTCATCGACCGTGAGAACGCGGAGACGCGCGACCTGTTCTCACAGCTTGACCGATTTGGGCAGGGGTTCTTGATGCAGCTTTTGATGGACATCTATCTTCTGCTGTGGACGCTGCTGCTCCTGATCCCCGGCATCATCAAGGCCTATGCATATGCCATGACGCCTTATATCCTCTACGAACACCCGGAAATGACGCCGAACGAGGCGATCACAGAGTCGCGCCGCATGATGGACGGGAAGAAGTGGGACTATTTCTGCCTTGGCTTCAGCTTTATCGGATGGGATCTGCTCGCTTCCGCGCCGGCGTTTGCCGCCTATGTTTATTTCGTGTTTCACTATGACACGGCAACGATGGGCGTTGCGGAGCTGTTGCGCGGAATGTCATGGCTGCTGCCGCTGATGGCGGTCCTTTGCGCGGGCTACCTGTTCCTGACGCCGTATCGCAACGCGGCAAACGCCGCGTTCTACCGTGAGCTTGTCCGGCAGCAGGAAAACGCACCGGAGAACAGCGAGCTTCCGGACAGCGCGGCAGAAGCGGACGACGGCGAAAATGATGGAGGTTATTAAGGTGGAAGCGATAAAGAAGATACTTCTCGGAACAAACCTGATTCTGCTTGGTTTCGCGTGCTTCTGGTTTGATGGGTCAGAAGTTGGACTGATATTCTGCCTCGCCGGCTTGGTCATGACCATCAAAGGCTACATTACAACAGAGAGCAATGAAAATCAGAGCAGCACCGACACGAATGACGGCGGCGAGGGATAGAACGCACTGGATAGCGGCAAGCGATAAATCGAAAAGGACTGAGACGATGAGAAAAATAGCAGCTTATATACTCGCACTTTGCATAGCCGTATTGCTTGCCGGGTGCGGAAATCATTCTGGCGAGAACGATAAGGACGTTCTTCACCTCGGCTTAGACGCGGAGGTACTGGAGATTGACGCTGATAAACGGTATATATACGTGAAGGGCTTGGATGCAACCAACGACTATTTCGGTGAAAGATGCCTGATCGATTGCAACAAGGCGCTTGATACTTATAAAGTGTTCTATGCGGATCAGACAGAGCCGGAAAGCGTTTTGGAAGATATCTCGTTCCGTGATTTGCATGTGGGAGATACCGTTGTTCTGGCTGCGTATGAGAACGAGCTGAACTGCCCGGAAGACGGCGCGATCACGGTAGAGCAGATACAGCTGAACAGGACAACTGCGGAGCTGCCTGTATCAGAAACCTCTGACGTACCTTACTATTACAGCGAAGCTCTCAATATCAGAATCAAATATCCTGAATCCTTGCAAGGTATTGTGGCAATGAGCGATGGCATGAGCTAGAGTTCGCCCTGTTGAAGTATTTCCCTCAGAATAAATAGGGCAAACCGCCAGCGTCGGATTGCGATGAGGGAAAAACTGCTGTCGAATGAGGTGAGGACGCTGTGACGCAAATCATTCAAGACGCTTTCTGCGGATATGTTTCAAAGTTCGTCCTGATTTTTGTCCTCGCTCCGGCGGGCATTATCTTTGCGGGTAACCTGATCTACATTGCAGCAGAGATCATCAAAGAGCTTCGCGGGAGAAAAAGGAGATAATTCGGGCAAGAGCACCGTAAAACACAGGAGGCAGACTCATGGAAGGAAAACGTGAAAACAAGATATACTGGATCGGAGTGGCTCTTTTTGCTCTGGCTCTGTCCGTCTTTTGTATATGGGCCTATGCTGTAGAGCGCATTGATGTGGAGAAATCCATACCTTGTCGCGAAATGAATTCAGGAACGCTTATCGATGTTACCGTTTCAGGAACATATTATCGCTACAAGTACCGCGACGATCATTTTATCGGAACCATTCGGATTCCAGGCTATAGAGAATGTACCTGCGATTACACTTTTAAGCATGATAATACGTCATATTTCGTGGATGAGGTAGGTCAACCGATGGGTTCAATCCAGCAAAGCGGCATTTTTGAGTCAATCAAGGTTTCCGAGAACAACTATAACCTGGTCTCAGAATGATTAGTCATTGCAATAAGTGCAGCCTTTCGTAATCTGTGAGCCAAAAGGAGAGGCACATGTATAGATTATTCCATGAGGGCATCGACCTTGACCTGGACAGCGGTGATCCGATGATCTCCAACCCCTCGTTTCCACTGATCCGGGACGCGGAGTTTGCCGAGCTGATCGAGCTATGCTTTTCGCGCTCGACGCTGTTCTCGTTGACGCGAGCAAAATGGAAGAAGAGCGCCGACAGCGATCTCGAAAACGACTTGAAGCCTTTTCTTGATTGGAGCTTAAAGACCTGCCGCTGGTTCTGCTATCAGGTGAT
>SVKP01000057.1 GCA_015068395.1 Oscillospiraceae bacterium | reverse complement strand
CTCGTACATCTGGTCGAACATCGCGATGTCCTTGAGCAGGACGACCTGATGGTTCTCCAGCTCCTTGGTGATGCGGTCGACGCTCGCCTCCGCCTTGCTGTACTGCTCCTTCATGAGCATGAGCTTGTCCTTCTGCTTCTGCGCGAAGCCGAGGAAGCCCTTCTTTTCCTCCTTGCCGAAGCCCTTGACCTCTACGACGAGCTTGGAGAGCGTCTCGCCCACCTCGCCCAGGTCCTTGTTGCGCACGCTTGCCAGCGCGTTCTCAGAGAACGACGCGACGCTCTTCTGCGCCGCCGCGCCGTAGTTGAGCACAAGGTTGGAGTCCTTGATGTCGATCTTCTTGGCAAACTCGGCGACAGCGCGCCTCTCTTCCTCAGAGAGCATGCTCTCGTCCAGCTTCACGGGGTCCGCCGCCTGCTTCTCCGGCTCCACGGTGGGAGTCGCGGGCGTGGGAACGCTGTCCAGCGTCAGCTCGGGCATGGCGGTTGCGGTTTCAGTCGCGGTCGCGGTGGGTTCCAGCGTCAGCTCGGGAATAGAATTGTCAGCCATTGTTTTATCCTCCATCTGTTTTGTGATTTTTAGAGCTCCAGCTTGATGTCGTTCGGATAGGCGGCGGCGCTGCCGGACGTGCCGAAGCCGTCCTCCACCGCGTCCGTAACGGTCTCATGCAGCGCATCGTCCACCAGACCCTCGCGCTGCAGCAGGTTTTCCAGCACCGTAATGTCGGTGGAGACGTCCATCGCCTCCGCGCCGAAGAGCGCGTCGAGCTGCTTTTCAAAGGCGGCGACGATCGTGCCCATGATGCTCTCGACACGCGTCATCGTGCTGTCAATGTTTTCGCCGCTGACCCCCTGCGCGCACATACGGTCGTAGGAGTTGAGCAGCTTGAGCGTGGTAGGCAGGTAGTAGTCCATGAACCGGCGGATCTGCGGCAGGCGCGAGGGGTCCGCCTTGACCTGCGCGAAGATCTTGCCGCACACGTCCTCCAGGCGGTCGATATGCGCGCTGACCTTCACGTCCCGGATCGAGTCGTTGAGCCGGTGCATCTCCGCGAGTGCGGCGTTCCCGTCCTTGAGCATCTTGTCCAGCTCGGCGTTGCCGGTGGGCTTCTCCTCCTTCGGCTTCTCCTCGACCTGCTCCGTCACATCCGGGCAGATAAGGTACATCACGCCGAACACCAGCGCCGACGTGAGCGCCACAAGGATGAAGTGCCACGGCTTATACAGCGGGAAGAGCGCCGCGTACAGCAGCCAGACGCCTCCGCAGGCGTAATAGGGAACGGCGGATTTTCGCTTCACGGTCGTCACGGCATACGCCTCCTTTACCACATCAATTTATTATAGTATTGTTTCCACGCAGGGTCAAGAAAAATCCGCACAAATTGGAAGCAAAAAGCCCCGCCGGGGGCCCGATGCGCTTCCTGTAGGACGCGCAAAAAGCTCCTGTGGGGCATCCTTGCACTGGATTTGGTTCTCTTTTGTGCACGGCATAGTATGCGATCAACCGTGAAGGGCTGGCTGTCAGCCTTTTACCTCCCGCCTCAATCTCAGTCATCTCCCAGCCGCGTAAAATGCAATCGCGCGTCAAAGTTCTCCATTACCTTTGTAATCGCCAAAGAAACCTTTTCGGAAATATAGCTCTTTTCACCCGGATTGTTGATGCTTCTCGCAAAGGCAACGATCTCATAGCGAATTCCTTCGCCGTCCAACTGATAAAAGTAACGTTTGTTATCTTTCGGATTCTCATACCGAAGCTCAAAATAATCCGTCTTCCACCACGGTGCGGGCACATAGATATAACCCTCTGTACCGGAAACGATCAGATTGCCCTCCGACTTCGCCCCCTCCGCTACTTTGATTGACGCGACCGCATTGGAATAAGTAAAATCAATTTTGGTGAATGCATCCAGATTTGCCGCTTCATCAAGGAAGCGTGTTGAAATCATCATTGCTTGATAATCCGTCCCCAGAAGCTGAAAAATCGGCAAAAGCGCCGTCGGTCCCCACGCGCTGATGCTGTTCCATCTTGCCCGGACCGGCGTATTTTTCCGGATACTCGTGCATGTCGCATCCACGGAAACGATTTGACCGATCTTTCCGCTTTTTGCAAGCAGGATCAAACGCTCATACGCTGTCGAAAACGCCGTTTTGATCCCTTCCATCAGGACAAGCCCCTTCTGCTCCGCCAACGCAAGGAGGCTTCCGAATTCATCCTCTTTTGTCGCAATCGGCGATTCACACAGAACGTGCCGTCCTTTTTCCAGCGCCGTCCTGGCAATGAAATAATGCTGTTCCGGCGGCGCAACGATATAAACCGCGTCCACCGTTTCAAGAAAGTTCTCCAACGCCTTTTGATCCGCTTCCGTCCCGCTCAGCTCGAAGCGCGACGCTACATCAACGCCGTTGACGCACTCACACTCAGCGACAAACTTGTCCAAAAAGGTGGTGAAGCCAACGATTCCAAGCCGAAGCTTTCGCCGTTCCGTACGCAGCTCCGTGCTTGACACGCCCTCTGTGCGGGGAAGATAGATCACATGGCAATACTCATTGAGATAATCAAATTTCCCGGTCCAGTCAGAGCCGACCGTAAAAACATCAGCGCCAAATCGGCGAATATCGTCAATCTTCTGCCCGTCATATTCCTCCACGATGATCTCGTCCGCCAGCCCTGTCGCCCGGACTGCGGCGATCCGCTCCATCAACGACTGCTGATTGTTGATTTTTCCGCGCGACTTGTCATAGTCGTCGCTTGTGACGCCGACGATCAAATAATCACCCAGCGCTTTTGCACGCTCCAACAGCCGTATGTGGCCGTAATGCAGCAAATCAAACGTTCCATAGGTAATCACCTTGACCACGGCAGGCACCTCCTTCGATCATAGGTCCACTTTCATTGCAGCAGCCCTTTTGCATTCATATCGTAAAGCGCGTCAAGCAGCGCACGCTCGTCCGCCTCAACGATGTACCCGATATGCCCCACGCGAAATACTGTGTCGGCATACTCCCCTCCGTTCGGGCAGACCCAGATGCCATAATCGTCCTTTAAAATGCGAGTAATATCTTCCGCGCCATGCTTTACTTTCAGCGCAGTCACGGCATTTGAGGGCGATTGCGCAAGCAGGGTAAAGGGCAGATTCGTGACACCCCGTCGAAAAGCATGCGCTCTCGCGCAGATTCTCTCCCGCTCCCGTGCAACCCCGCCGTTTTCGTCGATGCTCCGCAGCCGCCAATTAATCTGCAAAAGCACAGTCACAGCGGGTGTAAAGGGCGTCTGGCCCCGCTCGCCGTTTTTCAGCGCGCTCTTGAGGCTGAGGTACATACTGACATCCGGGTTTTCCTCCACGCGTTGCAGCGCCTCAGGCGCGAGTGCAACGAGCGCAATGCCCGGCTGCACGGCAAGTGCCTTCTGCGACCCGGTTATCACGGCAGCAATGCCCCATTCCGCCATTTTCAGCTCATCCGCAATAAACGAGCTGATGGCGTCCACCAGCAGCAGAATACCGTTGCGTTTGCAAAAGCGCGCGATAAGCGGCATATCATACAATACCCCGGACGAGGTTTCACACATATTGACAAGAAGCGCCGTATAGCCCTGCCGTGCAAACGGCTCCAAATCCTCTTCCCGCAGGCTTGACCCGAAGGAAAGCCTGATTTCGGACATTTCCCGTCCGTGGAGTCTGCACAACTCGGCAAAACGCTCGCCAAAACCGCCGCCGTTGACGACCAGCACCTTGTCCCGCGCGTTGAGCACATGCATCACGAGCGTCTCCATCGCACCCGTCCCGGAGGTCGTGAGAAACACACAGCGGCTGTGTGGAGGCGCTTCCAAAGCCTTGAGCGCAAGCGCCTCGCTTTGGAGCATCAGCTGAGAAAACTCACTCGTGCGAAAATATGGTGTTGACTGTGCACCAAACTCCAGCACACCGGACTCGGACATTACCGGGCCAACCGTAAAATTCAGCATATCGTATTTTCCCTCCTGTCGTTCCAGTTAAGCCTTGCTCGCTCTACCGCCGTTTCATATCAGGCCAAGCTGTCTTTCCAGTCTGGTCACGATCTCGTCCGGCGTTTCCGAGCCGTCGTTATCAATTACAAAATCAGGATTTTTAGGCTCGTCCCAAGGCAGGTCAACACCGACGACCTGCTTTGTGCCGGACGAATACAACTGCTTTTGGTCGCGCCGATAGAGCGTATCCATGCTGACGCGGACATATATTTCCACATAGTTTTCAATATTTGCTCTGTTCCAGGCACGGATCTCATCATACATGGCGATTGCGCAGCTGACCACGTCGATACCCTGTTCGGTCAGCATACGGATAAAATTGAATTCCACGCGCGCGGACTGCTTTCTGCCCTCTGTGGAATAACCAAAGTCCACGCCGTACAGTGGGCGGGTCAAATCCCCGTCAAAGAGGACAATATCGTTTTTGCGCGCCTTCATACGGCGGAAAAACTCCCCGCCGATCGTCGTCTTTCCCGCGCCGGACAGGCCGGTGAAAAAATACAGCGTTCCTTTTTTCATGCCTCCGCTCCTATTCAGTCCATGTGCCAGATGAAGTAGTAATCCGTGGTCTCCTTGTGCTTGGCAAGGCTCTGGTCGAACAAGACGCCCTCCGAGAGCAGCGCAAAACGCGCGCCCCACGCCTCGGTCTGAGAATCGCGGTATTCCTTGATTGCGCGGTAGATCGCGCTGTAGTTCTGGCGCATTCCGTTGGAATAGACCTCGCGCAGCGTCAGCCGCTCTTCCACCCCCGCGCTCTCTTTGATATAGATCGTACACGGCTTGCCGCAGACCTTCAGGATGTCGCAAAGCGCCCTTTGATAGTCCGCGTCGTTGAGATACATGAATACGCCGTTGACAAAAATGTAGTCGAAGGGTTCTGTCTCGCCCGCCTCCGCAAGCTTTTCGGTCAGCTCCTGAAACAGTCCGACCAGCAGCTTTCTGGGGCGGTCCGCCGGAAGATTTTTCTCTGCCAGCGCAATGAGGCCCGGGCTTGCATCCATACCGACATAATAGTATCCCTGATCCAGCAGCGTTTCGCCCCATCTGCCGATCCCGCAGCCGATGTCCAGCACGCGCAGGCCCTTTCCGTCGTTTTCCGAGAGGCGCAACAATGCAGAGATTTTCTCCTTTTCCTGCCGGTCACGCTGTTCCGCAAGCTGGGGGTTGTCGTCCTGAAACAGGACGTAGCTGTACTTGCTTTGCAGCGAGTCCTTTTCCGAGCGCTGCTCGAAAAAGCTTTGCACGGCCTCGTAGCTGATATCTACGTGCTCCCCCTCGATCCTGTTGGCTTCATTCATCGTCATAAACCACCTTTTAATGATAGAGCGGCTTGTCCATCAGCTCCGGGTCGGGCCGCAGCCACGGCGTAAACTCCAGAGGCTGGAGATTCTGATTGACAAAGTGCAGCCCCTGCAGCAGGAATCCCGCCACCTGCGTATTAACATTCATGTGGTGCTGTAATTGCTGTTCGACCTCGTGAGCGATCAGCCGCACTTCATCCTCCGTCAGCTCGACCTCCTGTTCCTCCGTGATCTCGCCTTTTTTCAGCAAGCGCTCTTTTTTCTCCTTCTTTGCCGCGTGGGAGAACGTCCGCAAAGCGTTTTCGCTCATTATTCTGCGTTGCGCCGTAAAGCCGTTGAGCAGCTCCTGCACGCGCGCTCCATCCACCGGCTTGCCGTCATATACTTCAAAATCGTACTCATAATACTCGTATGCATCCCGCAAAAAGTATTCCAGAAAATACCTCTCGCTGGGGGATATCCAGTCCTCGTTCTTTTTGTATACGGTCGAAAGGTCAAACGCGATCGCATTGCCCGGGTATGTCTCCACATCATGCACGCCTTTTTCCGAGCAATAGGTCATGCTTTCCGTATACGGGATATCGAGGAACGCCGCAAGTCTCGGGAAGATCGCGTTCGGAACCAGCTTTCCGTCCTCAAAGCGGACAATCGTGCTGTCGTGGAACAGGCGGTCCTGAGTATTGCGCAGGAAGCTTCGATTCACAATTCTTGTTATAAGCAGGTTAGGGAGCAGCTCGAAATTCTTCTCCGATTCCTGAGCCATGAACTTGATCGACGAGCCGTATGAGGTGGTAAAACGCCGCAGCGGCGTAAAGGTTTTGACATATTTGAAATCGCGGAATATTTCAGACTCGTGTATCTGCTCCAGCTGCTCCGATTTGAGAACCGTGTTTCCCTTCAACGAATCAAAGTTGAATATGATATTTCCAAAGTGCGGCTGGAAAAACAACGCGGGCGCAATGCGCGCGTTCCGGTCCAGACTCTTTGTCCATGCCGGGTCGGTCAGGAATACAAACGCCAGAACGTCCTTTAAGCTCGGATTTCTGAGCGCATACAGTTCACTGACAAGCGCCGGGGCCTCATAGTCCCGGAAGCACTCCTGCGCCTCCTGCACAGACGTGGAATCCCGCAGCGCGCGGCGAATGTCTTCCAGCATGGACGTAAAATCGCCAAACATGATGCTGGGCATGGCAAGAAGATTCGGGTGCGAATCAAACACCTCGTTGAAGAAGTCTCCGCCGTTGGAGGTGGAAAACTGCGTGTGCCAGATCAGCTTGTTAATCTCGCTGAGATGGAACGGCTCGACGGTATATTGGCTGTAGTCAACGCCGAAGCGCTCCTTGAAGTCGATGGGATAGAGCGAAAGCTCGTCCCCAATCAAGAAGACAATCTTCTTCTTTTCCAGAAGCGGTTTCATGTTCAGCACCGCGAGCCAGGAGCAGAATTGCGCCCAGTCGGTATAGTGCAGATAGATATGGTTTTCGCGCGCGACCCACTCGCTGGGGCGCACGTTGTCCACCAGATATTCAAGCTCATATTGACTGTAAACGTCGCTTGCCAGGATCGGCTTTTCCAGGTCCTTGAAAAAGTTTCGGCTGACGACGGTATCTTTCACATTCACAAAACGCGTAAATTCATTCTTGTCCGCGTCGTAGATCATATAGCCGTTGTTATCATCGTAGGGGAAAAAGATCAGCGGCAGATCGTCAAAGGAAAGGAAATCCTTTTGAAAAAGGTACGGATATTTTTGCAACAGCTTCACGTTCCGCTCGTAGCGGTTTTTCAGCATACGGACATTGGGCTGATAAAATGCCCCGTCCATCAGCGGCAGTATCTGCGCGTGAAACTGGCCGGCGTTATACAGCCGGACAAAAAGGGTGTAGGAAACCTTGTAATCGCCGCCGTGCTCCAGCAGGTAAACGCCCGTTTCCAGCTGTTCCTCCGGAGAAAGCTCGTTCTCCGCGGCAAGTGTATATGCCTTGACGGCGTCCTTCTCCTGTCCCAGCTCCGCGCAGCGACGCGCGATCTCAATGGCAGTCATAAGCAACCTCCAAAGGAATCATGATCATAAATTTCTATAAACAAAGGGGGCGGGCTTTCGCCCGCCCCCTCTGGGTGTACGCTTGCGCGTACGTGCGTATTTTCGCGCTGTTCCTGCGATGATTAGCCGAGGAGCTGCAGCACGCCCTGCGGGAGCTGGTTGGCCTGCGCGAGCATCGCCTGAGCGCTCTGGTTCAGGATGTTGTTCTTCGTGTAGGTCATCATCTCCTCCGCAACGTCGGTGTCGCGGATCAGGGACTCGGCGCTCTGGATGTTCTCCTTCATGACGCCGAGGTTGTTGATGGTGTGATCCAGACGGTTCTGGAGAGCACCGAGAGAACCACGCTGGTCGGAAACGAAGTTCACCGCAGCCTTGATCTTGTCGAGAGCCGTAGCCGCACCCTCCTGGGTGCTGATGTCCACGCCGCCGATACCGATGGACGCGGAGTGCATGTCGGAGACGGACACGCGCAGCGTGTTGAAGCTGTCAGCAGTGTCGCCGATCTGCAGCGTCAGACCGCCCTGGCCCTTATCAGCAATGACGTTGGTCTTGTTGATGTCGATGGTGGTGGCGGTGGAGGCGTTCACTCTCGCGGCAACGCCGTTGTCCTGCAGCTGGCTGACGATCTGCTTGACGGAGTCCGCGTTGAGCGCATTGCTGCCGGACTGGTCAACAAAGATGCCCGTCGCGCCCTCTTCCGCGCTCTGGCCGCGCGTCAGGATCTGGAAGCGCTTGCCGTCGATCTCGAGGAAGTTCTTGTTGCTGACCGTGGCACCGGTCATGTCGATCGTGAAGAGCTCGGACTTACCGGCCGTACGGCTGGCAACCTGGGTACCACCGCTGGCATAACCGCTCGCAGCAGCGACCTCAGTACCGTTGACCTTGAACTTGATGGACTGGCCAACGATCTGCGTGTCCTCCGTGACGGCGCCGGCCTGATCCGTGAAGGTCAGCTTAGCACCGGCAGCGGTAACGGGATAGTCGTTGCCGAAGACCTTCTTCAGCTCGCCCTCCAGCGCTGCGGCAACGCCGTCATTGGTGGCGGCATCGACCTTCGCGGAGACGGTGACGTCCTGCGCCTTGTTGTCCTTGTCCATGTAGGTGAAGGACATGGTGACGGTGTCGCCCACAGCGAGGTTGGCGGAGGTGAAGCCATTAATCGTGACTTCCTGCGAGTACGTCGTGCCGGCCGCGGCGTTCAGCGCGGTCGCAGTCGCGGTGTTGAACTGGGTCTTGACGGTGCTCGCGCCGCTCTTGACGCTCATGGAGCCGTCGAGGAGCTTGATGCCGTTGTAGTTCGTGGAATCGGCGATACGGTCGATCTCGGACTTCAGGGAGTCAACTTCCTTCTGCAGCTGCGCACGGTCGACCTTGTTGTCGTAGGTGCCGTTCGCGGACTGCTCAGCCAGCGTGGTCATACGGTTGAGCATATCGTGAACCTCGGTCAGCGCGCCTTCAGCCGTCTGAATGAGGCTGATGCCGTCCTTGGCGTTCTTCTCAGCGCCGGTGATACCGCTGATCTGGGAACGCATCTTCTCCGAAATAGCGAGGCCCGCGGCATCGTCGCCCGCACGGTTGATCTTGTAACCGGTGGACAGCTTCTCAAGGTTCTTGCTGAGTCTGCTGGTGTTGTTGCTGAAGTTGCGATACGAATTCATCGCAGAAATGTTGTGTTGAATACGCATTTTAATTTCCTCCTTAAATTTGCGTTACGGGACACCATCCTCGTGCCCGCGTTTTCAACCTGTGCGTCGTCCGCTCCCGTCGGCGTGGCCACCACCTGGGGGAGATTCAGACGCTCTTCCTATTTCATCCGGGTAGCTGGTCCGGAAGAAACCTTTCCGCAGCGCCTTTGCTCGGCGCTTTCACAAGTTATATCGTCCCCTCGTGGGAAAAATTAACACCTGCCCAAAAATTTTTTGAAAAAATTACTTCTTCTCCACCAGATGGCAGGCGCAGAAGTGGCCCGGGGTGATCTCGCGCAGCGGCGGTACGCTCTTGGAGCACTCCTCGCAGGCGACCGGGCAGCGGCTGGAGAACGCGCAGCCCTTGGGCTTGTTGATGGGGCTCGGCACGTCGCCGTTGATGATCTGGCGGGTCTTCTTCGCCTCCAGCTCCGGGTCGGGGATGGGCACGGCGGAGAGCAGCGCCTTGGAGTAGGGGTGCAGAGTGTTGGCGTAGAGCTCGTCGCTGCTGGCAAGCTCCACCACGCTGCCGAGGTACATGACCGCGATGCGGTCGGAGATGTACTTGACGATGTTGAGGTCGTGCGCGATGAAGAGGTAGGTCAGGCCCAGCTCGTCCTGCAGGTTGTGCAGCAGGTTGATGATCTGCGCCTGAATGGACACGTCCAGCGCGGAGATCGGCTCGTCGCAGACGATGAACTCCGGCTCGATGGCGAGCGCGCGGGCGATGCCGATGCGCTGGCGCTGACCGCCCGAGAACTCGTGCGGGAAGCGGTTGGCGTGCTCGCGGTTGAGGCCCACGGTGTCCAGCAGCTCCGCGACGCGCTTTTTGCGCCCCTCGGCGTCATACATATTATGAATGACCATGCCCTCTTCGATGATGGAGCCGACAGTCATGCGCGGGTCCAGCGAGGCATAGGGGTCCTGGAACACGATCTGCGCCTTCTTCGAGAAGGCAAAGCGCTCGCGCTTGTTGTGGAGATCCATCTCCTTGCCGTCGAACACGAGCTTGCCCTTGGTGGGGGCGTAGATGCCCATGAGCGTTCTGCCCAGTGTGGACTTGCCGCAGCCGGACTCGCCCACGAGGCCCAGCGTCTCGCCGCGGTGGATGGTGAGGTTCACGTCCTCGACCGCGTGGAGCACGCGACCGCCGCTGACCTTGAAGTACTTGCACACGCCCTCCGCCTGCACAAGCACGGGAGCATTCTTATTCTCCATCCTTCTCCCCCCTTTCCGCCGCGGCGGGGCAATCGGGATGCAGCAGCCAGCAGCTTGCGGTGTGGCCCTCGCTCAGCGTGAACTCGGGCGGGTATTCCTCTTGGCAGATCTTCATGCAGTGCTTGCAGCGCGCCGCGAAGCCGCAGCCCTTGGGCGGGCTGAGCAGGTCCGGCGGCGTGCCGGGAATGGAAACCAGCCGCTCCTTCTTCGTGGTGTTCGGCGAGGGCAGGCTCTTGAGCAGCGCCTGCGTGTAGGGGTGGGCGCTGTGGTAGAAGATGTCGCGCGAGGCGCCGGTCTCCACCACCTTGCCGGCGTACATGACCGCCACGCGGTCCGCCGAGCCCGCCACGACGCCGAGGTCGTGGGTGATGAGGATGATGGCGGTGTTAATCTGCTGCTTCAGCTCGCCGAGCAGATCCATGATCTGCGCCTGGATGGTCACGTCCAACGCGGTGGTGGGCTCGTCGGCAATGAGCAGCTTGGGGTCGCAGGAGAGCGCCATGGCGATCATCGCGCGCTGGCGCATGCCGCCGGAGAACTCGTGCGGGTACTGCCGCGCGCGCTCCTCGGGGTTGGGGATGTTCACCTGTTTGAGGCAGCGGATCGCCTCCGCCTTCGCCTCGGACGGCGAGAGCTTGCGGTGGAGCTTGATCGCCTCGACGATCTGCTTGCCCACCTGCATCGTGGGGTTCATGCAGGTCATCGGGTCCTGGAAGATCATGGACACCTCGCGCCCGCGGATGCTCTGCATCTCGCGGTCGTCCGCGGCGACGATGTCATGCTCGCCGAGCTTGATCTCGCCGCTGACGATGCGCGCGGGGGGCATGGGGTTGAGCTTCATCACCGTCTGCGCGGTGACGGATTTTCCGCAGCCGGACTCGCCCACGATGGCAAGCACCTCGCCGCGGTCGACGTGCAGAGACACGCCACGCACTGCCTTGACCTCGCCGGCATAGGTGTCGAACGAGACGTGCAGGTCGTTGATAGTCAGAATACGTTCACTCATGGGCTCACCTCCTCAGCTTCGGGTCAAACGCGTCGCGCAATCCGTCGCCAAACAGGTTGAACGCGAGCATCGTCAGACTGATGCAGACCGCGGGGATGAGCAGCTGCGAGGGATAGAGACGGAAGTTCTCGATGCCCGCCTGCGCCAGCGAGCCCCAGGAGCACAGCGGCAGCTGCACGCCAAGGCCCATGTAGCTCAACCAGGCTTCGGAGAAGATCGCCGCCGGGATCGACAGCGTGACGCGGACGATGACCACGGAAATCGTGTTGGGCAGCAGGTGCTTCGCGATCAGGCGCGAGGGGCTTGCACCCAGCGCCTCCGCCGCGGAGATGAACTCCTGCTGCTTGAGCGCGACCACCTGGCCGCGGACCAGTCTTGCCATGGGTATCCATCCGACCAGAGAGTATGCCACGATGATGCTCAGTACGCCGCCGGGCATAATCATGCGCAGCAGAATGATAATCATCAGGTACGGGATGCCGTTGATGATCTCGAGGATACGCATCATGATGATATCGGTGGTGCCGCCGAAGTAGCCGGAGATACCGCCGTAGACCACGCCGAGGAAGAAGTCGATCAGCGCGGTGGAGAATGCGATAAGCAGGGACACGCGGCCGCCCATCCAGCAGCGGGTGTAAATGTCGCGGCCGAGGGTGTCGGTGCCGAAGATGTGCTTGTGGCCGTAGCCCGCGCAGTCGGGCTGGTCGCAGACCGTGCCCATGGGCGCGTTGGTGTGGCCGTAGTGCTGCTCGCGGTAGTCAAAGGGTGAGAGCACGGGCGCCAGCAGAGAAATAATCACCAGCAGCGTCAGCAGGATGAGACATACGAGCGCCACGCGGTTTTTCAGCAGGCGGCGGGTGGCGTCCTGCATGAAGGTCATGCTCGGGCGCGCGATCGCCTCGCGCTCCTTGGCGTTTTCGCCCACGTATGCAAAGCGGGCTTTATCAATCGTCATATTACCTTCCATGGATCAGCCCTCCAGCTTGACGCGCGGGTCGATGAAGCCGTAGAGCAGGTCCACGATCAGCGTGCAGACGATCAGTAGCGCGCCGTAGAAGATCGTGGTGCCGCCGATCATCGTGAAGTCGAGGTCCTTGACGCTCATGGAGAAGTATTTGCCCAGACCCGGAATGTTGAAGATGCTCTCGATGACGAAGGTGCCGGTCAGCACCGCCGCCGTCGTGGGACCCATGATCGTGACCACGGGCATGATCGCGTTGCGCACCGCGTGACGCCAGAGGATGCCCCTGCGGGAGAGGCCCTTCGCGCGGGCGGTCTTGATGTAGTCCTGATTGAGCACGTCGAGCATGCTGGTGCGCATCAGGCGTGAGACGGTGGCAAGAGAGCCGAGCCCCAGCGCGAAGGCGGGGAGCACCGTCTGCTTGAAGCTGCCCCAGCCCTGCACCGCCAGGATCTGGTGTCCGACCGCCTGGTTGAGCTTGAGGGCGAGGTAGTATTGCAGCAGCGCGCCGAGGATGAAGCTGGGCACGGAGACGCCGATCATCGCGACCACCATGGAGAACGTGTCCATGGGGCCGCCTCGCTTGATGGCGGCAACGGCTCCGAGCAGCACGCCGATGATGACGGCGAAGATCAGCGCGCGGATGCCGAGGTCCGCGGACACGGCGAAGGCGGACTTGACGATGTCCACCACCGGGCGCTCATAGGTCAGCGAGGTGCCGAGGTCGCCGCGCAGCACGTTGCCGAGGTACAGGAAATACTGCACGACGGGCGGCTTGTCCAGGCCGTACTTGGCTCTCATATTCGCCATTGTCGTGGGCGAGGGCGTCTTGTCGCCGATGAACGGGTCGCCGGGTAAGGCGCGCATCATGAAAAAGCAGATCGTGACGAGGAAGAACAGCGTCAGGATCGCGTATCCGATACGCTTGAGAATGTAACGAAGCAAGTGGTTTTCCTCCTAACTAAGAAGCTTCGGCCACTGCGCATCCAAAAGGCGGCGGCACGGGAAGACATATCCCGTGCCGCAGCTTTTCACTCGTTGAGCGCTATGGACGCGGTACCTGCGTGGGGATCGCGTATTACTGGTTGAGCGTGGTATAGGTGAGCAGATAGCCCTGGAAGGAGCGGCGGACCGCGCCGGAGAGGATCTTCTCGCTGGCGACGTAGTCCTCGTGTCTCCAGTAGACCGGGATGATGAACTGATCCTCGGCGATCATCTGCTCCGCCTTGATGAAGAGCTGCTCACGCGCGACAGGGTCGGTCTCGGTCTTGGTGGACTCGATCAGGGCGTCATAGGCGGGATTGGCGTAACCGGTGTGGTTGTTGCCGTTCTCGCTCATCCACAGGTCGAGGTCGGTCATGGGGTCGTTG
>SVKP01000056.1 GCA_015068395.1 Oscillospiraceae bacterium | reverse complement strand
GAGCATGAGCTTCCACGTTCCCGTCGTCGGCAGCGTGATCCCAAGGCTCGCGGGCGTTGCGTTCACGCAGTCTTCGCCGACCGTCGCCGTCTGCGAGGAGGTCAGCCTCCCGCTCGCGTTGTAGGTCGCGAGGATCAGCACGGCGCCCGCCGGCGCGGTGACCCTGCCGTTCGCGACGCTGTACTCGACGGCAAGCGCGGCCTCGCCGCCGCTCAGCTTCACGGCATAGCCGTCCGCGTCGCTCGCGAAGCATTTGATCGCGTTCGTGCCGCCTTTTGCAAGATCGCTCGTGAACGCGCCGGTCCCGTAGTAGTCGCCGAGCGTCACGCCGATGCAGCCCTCGCCGCCCGTCAGCGCGTCCGTGACGGCGATCGTACTGCCCTCCCGGAGATAGACGTTGTTCGGCGTGCCGCCGGAGAGCACGCCGCCCTCGATCGTGCCGCCCTTGACATTGTCAATTATTCTTGCGCCGCCGGAGACCTTGAACGCGCCGCCTCTGCCGAGGTACACGCCGCCGCAGTCGAGGTAGCCGTTCGCGGTGTTGCCGGAGATCGTGCCGCCGTTCATCGTGAACGCGGCGTCACAGACGTACACGCCGCCGCCCTTGCCGGTGTAGTTATAGATGTTGCCCGCGGCGTTGCCGGAGACGGCGCCGCCGTACATGTTGAACTTGCCGTAGACGCACACGCCGCCGCTGCCGCCGCTGCCGGTGCTCCTTGTCGCGCTGTTGCCGGAGACGGCGCCGCCGTACATGTTGAACTCGCCGTAGACGCACACGCCGCCGCTTTCGGGTGCTTGGCAGCCGCAGATCGTGCCGCCGTTCATCGTAAGCCTGCCGCTGCTGTAGACGTACACGCCGCCGCCGCTGCCCAAGCTGCTTTTTCCGCCGGTGATGACGCCGCCCGTGACGGTGGCGGTTTTTTGGCTGATACTGGAGGTATAGGTGACCGATGCGCGCGGCTCGCTCTCCGTCCCCGCGAACGCGGGACGGCTGTCCGTGAGCGTCAGGTCGCCCGACACGCTGATAACACTGGCGCCGCTGCTGCCTTTGATGACGTGGCCGTTCAGGTCGAGCGTGACGGTCTTGTCTTCCGCGATCACAAGGGTGCTGCTGTCGCTGCCGCCGCGGGCGTAGTCCCTGTCGAGCGTCACCCTGCCGCCGCTCTCCGCCGCGTCGAGCAGCGCTTGCAGCTCAGTGAAGGTGCCGGTTTCGTCGTCCTCCGCCCGCGCGGGCAGCGCCGCCCACGGGACGAGGCCGACGAGCATGCAAATCGTCAGCAGGATGGATAAGGGCTTGCTTGTGTGCTTCATAAAGATACCTCCCAAATGCTTTCGCACGGATGAATCGAGCGTCATTCCGTATTTGCGCCGCGCTGAAACTCCATTGTCCTAAATGATTGTAATATCATTTTCGGCGCGGGTTGTAAAGCGCCAAAAATCGCGGCGCGGTCAAGAGCACTTATGCCCAACATCTACTTCAAGCAGGGTGCGACCGAAACCGCCGCCGACAAGATAGCAAGAGCGATCACGGCGGAGACGTGACGGGCGCGCTTCGCCGTCGTCGCGGACTTTGGGATCGGCCTCTACGCCGGAGGGGGCGTCAATGCCCTGCGCTATTTCGAACTGTTGGAGGACTGCGCACTCATGGAGCTGGCAAGTCACCGCCAGACGCCGACCTGTGAGCTGGACGCTTACCGCAAGATCATCGACTACGCCGATATGGTGCTTGCCGCCTACGACCCCGCGACGGCAAAGGGCAACACCGCGGGCGGCGCGGCGAGCAACGTGTATTTGCAAAACATCTATGAAGGTCAGTATGCCCGCATCGCCGTCGGCGGCACGCTGACCGGCAAACTCGGCGTGACGATCGGCGGACGGGACGGCAATAGCAGCTTCGTGTCCGCCCCCGGTGTGTTCGCGGAGGCGTATGTGGACGCGGAGGATGCCACGAAAAACTATAACAACGGCGAGCTCACCGGCGACGACCTCGCGTGCTTCAAGAGCGACGCGGCGGGTTATGCCATCGGCCCGACTGCGGAGGGCAAGGCGGAGCTTTACAAGCCCGCCACCGACGTCACGCTGAGCGAAGCCTTGCTCGACCTCACCTATGGCGGCAGCAAGACCCTGATCGCGACTGTCGAGCCCGACGACGCGACGCACCAGAGCGTCACATGGGCGAGCAGCGCGGAGGGAATCGCCACCGTGGACGCGAGCGGCAAGGTCACGGCGGTTTCGCCCGGCACGGCGACCATCACGGCAACAGCGGACGACAAGACCGCGACCTGCACCGTGACGGTCAGCCCCAAGAGCATCACCCCCACCGTCACGCTCTCCGCGACCTCTTACTCCTACGACGGCACGGCAAAGAAGCCTTCCGTCACGGTCAACGGCGGGAACACGCCGCTGACGAGCAGCGACTACACCGTGAGCTACGCGAACAACACCGACCCCGGCACGGCGACGGCCACGGTCACGCTCAAGGGCAACTACACCGGCACGGCGACGGCGAAGTTCCAAATCTACGGCGTCAAGGGCGCGTGGAGCGGCAGCAGCCTCAAGGCGACGGCGCATGTGGCGGAGCCTGCGAATGCCCTGCTGATCGCGGCGGTCTATGACAAGAGCGGGAAGCAGGAGAGCGTGAAGGTCGTCAATCTGAAAGCGGGTCAGACCGTATATGAAACCGGCGTCACCGCCAAGGCGAGCGGCTACACCTACAAGCTCATGGTCGTGAGCAAGAGCACCTACGCCCCGCTGTGCAAGGCGTGGAGCGAGAAGAAGGCGTAAAGCGAGCGGACAAATTCAGAATGGCGCACGATACATCCGTCTGGCGACGGACGTATCGTGCGCTCGTCTACGCGTTAAGAGCCGGGCTTCGCCCGGTTGCGCTCCGATACGCCCGCCTGCGGGCGGGTGTGCGAGGCGAGAGCCGGAACTTCCGAAAGTTCCGGCTCTTTGCGTCGCTGCCGCTCCGTACAAGGGGCTGCGCCCCCTTGCGCCGCTTCGCGGCTATCCCCTCCCCTGCTGGTAACAACAGCATATCACTTCAAGACCGTTTTGCCATTGGCAGGGCGGTCTATTTTTATCATCACGACACAAGGAGGCCGCTTATGAATCCCAAGCTTGAAAAGCTCCGCGCCGAGCAGAAGCGCGTCCAGTGTGAACTGGAACAGGCGCAGCATCAGCAGCAGAGATCAGTAATACACACCTCACGCGCCCAAGCAAACATCCCGCCGACGATGTCGACGGGATGTTTGCTTGGCGTCTTCTCTTTTCAGTTTTTTGTATCCATCGCCGCAGGAGCGTGGCGCAGCCGCTCCATTACGCTTTCCGCGATCCGATACCAGTGCTGCGTGGTGTTTTCCAGAAAAAAGTAGTGGGCAAAATAGAATGCCAGCAGGACAGCCAGCGCCAGCATGACCGCGTTCGACGCCGGATTCGTCTCCGGGTGCGCCAGTGACAGATACACGAAGAACAGCTCCGCTAAGAGCGTCATCATCAGGACAAGCAGATGGACCAGACGCTCATGCTGCAACCAATGGAGCTTTTCCAGATGGATGGCAAGCAGGTTCTCCGTGGCGCCGCCGCGTTGAAGCTCCTGTTCCATCCAGCGCTCATGCTCCCTGCAAAAGCGCTTCATGTTGATGCCGAACTTGTCAGATGGCCGTGTTTTCATCATGTGCTTCGCCGCGTCAGCTCTCGTGGTAATCCCAGCACTTGCACAGCGGCACGTAGGTCTGCGCGTCGACCAGATAGACGCAGCAGCGGTACGCCGCCTTTGTGAGCGTCATGTCAAACGTGGCGGGAACGCCCTGAATGAGCGACAACTTTTCGGTGCGGCTCTCGAGCATCCTGCCGGACTGGTCATAGGTCGCGGCGACCATCACCGCGCTGACGGCGCGGGAGGCGACCGCGCGGCAGGTCAGCGTCTTGCCGTCCTTCGACAACTTCGCGTCCGCGGCGGCGGCCAGGGCGGCAGGCTCATAAGCCAGCGGCACCGTAATCTGACGTCCGCAGACAGAGCAGGTATATTTGATTTGGCCGTCCGCGCCTTCGGTTGGCTCCTTCACGATCACGCCGTCGTCCCAGCTGTGCAACTGTGTTTCCTTAACGGCGCAGGAGGTGCAGGTCCGCGAGTGCGTGCTGTCATTGTCCGCGGTCCAGTCGGAAAAACTGTGGATGTGGCTGTCGGGGCTGTCCGGGTCGTAGACGACAAAGGTGAGCTGTTCTTCCGCCCATCCGGTCTCATGCTCTCCGTTCCAGGTGTACACGCCGATGTTTGCGCGGTAAACGCCGGGTTCAGCGCTCGTTTTTCCGGTGATGACACCGGTGCTTTGATTCAGCGTTAGTCCCTTCGGCATATTGTTCTTCTCCGAATTGACGTAGAAAAACTTGACGGTATGAGGCGTCACATCGCCGAGGACGTCGGGCGTCGTCACGGTGACGGGAATCGAAATCTTCGTGTTTTCGTTCTGCGCGACGGTAAACTCGGTCTCGTCAAAGGAAACCGTGTCCTGCGGCTCCTCCAGCGCATATTTTCCGGTGAAAGGAATCGACAGACTAAACACCCGCATATTAATTGGCGTGTTCTCGCTGCCTTTGCTGTACATATAGCGCGGAACGCCGTCGATCGTAAAGTTGAATTTTGCCTCGCTGTCATATTTAAATTTATAATTGGGATAATCGTCAAGTCTCAGACGAATGACGCATGTCGGATTCTCCGGCAGCGGGTCGTTCTCGGCGAGGGTAACGGTCTCGCCTTCATCATCCTTATAGCTCCAGACGACTTCCTGAATGGTGACGCGTGGATCGGATACTGACAGATTGCTTGACTTCGGAACCCGACGGCCTTCAAACAGGTCGCCAAGACCGATGAGCTCCACGCTCTCTATGTATTTGTCCGTTCCGCTCTGTACGTCGAGGGTCACGTCGGCATAGTACCCGCCCTCTTTGGAATAGCACCTGTAAGTGCCCGCGTCAGCCTCCTTCAGGGTATTGATTGCAAGTGTGAGACCATTTGCCCAGTATTTCGAGCTGCTGTAGCCTGTCAGCTGATTCAGGGCTGTCCAAGTGCCGTTGACATTCTTTTTCCACTCCGCCTCGCACGAGGGACGGCAGGAGGAGACGCACTGCAAGGCGACGCTTCCTCCCGTGTAGCCGGTGAGGGAGCTGTGAAGAGGCTTCAGGTAAGAGCTGAGACCGACCGCGGCATTTGTCGTTCTGACACTGCCCGCGGGGTTGCTGAACGTGCAGAAGTAATATGTTGTATGGAAATTCGCATCGACATGGACCGTCAGCGTCGAGGTGAGGACGGAACCCGAAGCCGTGTTTCTGACCGTATTTCCGCTGTTCTCGCCGACGATTACGGGATAGGCAAGGCCTTCGGACGACTCGTACCTGAACCATTGGGCAGACGTGCCGTATTTTGCCCTGGCAGTCAGCGTGATATCCTTCCCATTTGTCAGGACTTGGTTGTTTTCGATGATGCGGGGGTTGAATTCATCGTCAAGGTCGGACTTCACCGTGGTTCCGAGAGGCTGCTGCGTGACCGTCGGGGCACCGAGCTTCTGGATAACAATGTTGAAGCTGCCCTGGCGCATCGCGTCCATCGTGTGCGTGCCGTGCCAGGTGACCCACTGTGTAAACGAGACCGAAAGAGTGTCGTAGGTCGTCAGACTTGCCTTTTGTGTATCGGTCAGCACCTTGTCCAGCTCAAGCGTATAGCCGGTCTCGCTCAGAGGATAGGCACCCAGAACTACCGGGTCTCCTCCGCCGTACGGATAGCGCTGCACCTGCCAGATGCCCCCGATCTGGGACACCTCGATACGGCTGTAAGCGGGCAAGGGGTTCGGGAAGCCGAAGGCGTCGTACGAGACCGCCCCAGTGTACCGGAGCTGGTACGGATAGCCGGGATCATAGACGTGATTGGTCACGCCGTCCTCCGGGATGACGCCGTAAGGGGAGCTGAACTCCTCGCGCGGGATGCCCTGCACCATGGGCAGGACCGTCACCGTGTCACCTTTCGCCGTCAGCTTGGATCTGTTGGTGTCAACAAGCAGCGCGAGACCTTCGGCGTCTAGCCCGGAGACCTGCCCGAGCCTGCCCTTGCTGCCGTCGATATAATAGCCGTCCAGACGCCACTCGAATTCCAGAGGGTCGTCGTTGAGCGGCGCGATGACCTTGTCGATGTCCTTGACCGAGAACTCGCCGCCGATGATGGAGACCGTCGAATTGTCCCTGTCGAGCACCTGGATCGCGTCGGCGCAGCCCGTGCCGCGGAAGACGCCGTCCACGATGGTCAGCGTGCCCGTGCTGTTGATGATGGCGGCGTTGCGCTCCTGGGTGGAATTGATGCGATAGCGTGGGTAATTGCTCACTGCTATCTCAAATTTCAGCTGCTTGTAGCCGCGGCCCTCCAGCTCGCCGCCGTTGACCGTGACGGTACCGCCGGCGTTGTAAATGGCGTGGCCGTTGACGTTCTGACGGGCATAGCCGTCATAACGCTTGCTGTAAAACACGTTGCAGGAGTCGAGGAACGTGTTCCCCTCGCCGACGGCGTCCATGAGATCGTCGATCCTGATGCTGCGCGAGAGCCACTGCTCCTTCGACCTGCCGCAGATCAGGCGGCCGCCGTTGACGGTCAGAGAGCTACCCGGGCTGACATAGAACAGGTTGCGGTAGTTGTGATAGCACGGCAGCAGCGAGTCCGGCGAATACACATACCCGTCAAAGGTGATCGTGCCGGGGCTGGCCGTCGAGTCGGTCACGGTCATATCCGGGTACGTATCGCCGCTCTCCTTGATAAGCTTGAAGAGGTAGCACTGGTATCCCTGGCCGTTTCTGCCATCGTCGCCATAGTGGATCTTGACGCTGTGGCCATGGAGATCCAGCACCTTCGTTCCCTGAGGGTGGCACCAGTAGAGGTCGCGTGTCGGAATACCCGCCCATTCCGCGCAATTATCGTCATTCTTGACGTCGCTTTTATAACTGATACCAATCGTAAAGTCGATATCCCGATCCAATCGGATCTTGTAATCGCTGCCGGGATACTCCAGCAAATCATGCAGCTTCATGGCGGCTTGCTTGTCGTTGTAGCTCTCGCCGATCACGATCCAGTCGCTGCTCTCGTCCGCCGCCTTCACGGTATCCAGCGCCGCGCCCGGCAGGAGCGCCAGCGCCATTACCATCGCGAGCAGCACGCATAAAACTCTTTTCCTCATGATCTCCATCCTTCCTTTCCCTATATCTATGCTCCCCCGGAGCTTTTCGCCGCACCGCGCGCGGCATTGCACCAACTGACATTATAGCACGGGCTTACAGCGTTGCAAATCAAAATTTTGCGATTTTAAGATAGGCGCGCGGATAGTTTTCTCAACAGGTGCTTTACAAACGGGCGGGAAATGCGTTAAAATAGAAACCAGCTTGACGGCAGGCGCCTTCTTCGGGTCTCTCCCGTCCCCGCGTCCGGCTTCGGACAGTCGGGCGGATACCCGACGGCAGTACGCCTCCCCCAACGAAAAAAAAGGAGGATCGACACATGAAGTACGAAATCAAAGGCGAGCCCATGCCCGTAGTGGTCTGCGAGCTGGGAAGCGGCGAGAGCATGATTACGGAATCCGGCGCGATGAGCTGGATGAGCCCCAACATGCAAATGGAGACCGTCGGCGGCGGCGCGGGCAAGGTGCTCGGACGCATGTTCTCCGGCGAGGCGCTGTTCCAGAACCGCTACACGGCGCAGGGAGACGGCATGATCGCATTCGCGTCCAGCTTTCCCGGCTCGATCCGCGCCGTCGAGAGCGGCGCGGGGCGCGAGGTCATCGTGCAGAAGAGCGGCTTTCTTGCGTCCGAGGCGGGCGTGGAGCTTTCGGTCTTCTTCCAGAAAAAGGCCATGGCGGGCTTCTTCGGCGGCGAGGGCTTCATCATGCAGCGCCTGAGCGGACACGGCACGGCGTTCATTGAGATCGACGGCAGCGCCATGGAGTATGAGCTCGGCGCCGGCCAGCAGATCGTGGCGGACACCGGCTACGTTGCCATGATGGACGCGACCTGCACGATGGACATTCAGTCAGTCAAGGGCGTGAAGAACGTTCTCTTCGGCGGCGAGGGGCTGTTCAACACCGTGATTACCGGTCCGGGACACGTCGTGCTCCAGACCATGCCGCTGAACAACTTTGCCGCCGCGATCGCCCGGATGCTTCCGAGCAAGCAGTAAACTCAGCAAACCGCAAAAAAGCACGGGGCTTACATCGAAGCCTCGTGCTTTTCCTATGCCGCCGTTGTCACTCAATGGTCAGTATATCGCTGAACCCTGTCACGTCAAAGATATCCCGGATGGCGCTGCCGGCGTTGCGGACCGTCATGCTTCCCTGCCTGTTCATCACCTTCTGCGCTGAAAGCAGCACGCGAAGCCCGGCAGAGGAAATGTAGTCCAGCCGTTGAAGATCAAAGACAAGCTCCGTGACGCCGCCATAGGATGCGCTCAACGCCTGCTCCAGCTCCGGCGCGGTGGTGGTGTCCAGACGCCCCTCCAGCGCGACAGTCAGCTTGCTTCCCTTCAGAGACTTGCTGATAACCATGACAATGACCTCCTTTCAAATTGTTCGGACTGATCCCTTTGGTTAGATTATAAGGAAGGATTTGCCTGCTGTCAAGTCATAAGCGCCCGCCGACGCACTGAGGCAAAAAAATTTTGCCTTGACTTTTTCTCTTTACCGCGTTATCATGCGCTATGTGATCCAAGGGGCGCCGACGCAAGTCGGCTGAGACGGAGCGTATTGCCGCTCCGATCCCTCAGACCTGATCCGGACAATGCCGGCGTAGGGATGGTGTAACAGCGTCTTTCCATGCACCTCAATGCGTCTGCGTTGGGGTGAATTCTTTTTTGGAGGTACCTGTTATGAACAACATTTCCAAAACGACGCGCGCCATCGTCGAGGGCGCGTTGATGGTCGCCGCCGCCGAGGCGCTTGGCTTCATCAAGCTCTGGCACATGCCGGAGGGCGGCTCCGTCTCGCTGATGATGCTCCCCATTGTGCTCTTTGCGCTGCGCTGGGGCGCCGGGCACGGGCTGCTCGCGGGATGCGCGCTCGGTATCCTCGACTTCATGCTCGGCGGCGGCATCGCGATCGGCTGGCAGTCCATTCTCGGCGACTACGTCATCGCCTGCACACTGATCGGACTCGCGGGCGTCGCGCACGGAAGGACCGACAAGGGCGGCGTGATCCTGGGCTCCGCCGTCGGCTGCCTCGGGCGCTATCTCGCGGTCTGGGTCACGGGCGCAACGCTCTGGGGCGAGTACATGTATGACATCTACGGCCTGCCGATGAACAACGAGTGGGTCTATTCCGCGCTCTACAACCTGCCCGTGCTGGTCTCCGGCGTCCTGACGACAATCATCGCCGTCCTTCTCATTCAGCCGATGCAGCGCCTTCCCCGCGTCGACTGATCCGCGGGGCGCAGTACCAAAGGAAAAGACCTATCCATGCAAATCGGAAGCTTAAACGAACCGAGCGCCGTCCGGGAGCAGTATGCGACCGCGGACGGGCTGAACACCCGCATTTCCTTTCACGGGAAATACTCCACAAACCTGCAGGGCTTCGGCAATTGGGTCGTCTCCCACTACGACGTCCGCGACGGCATGCGCGTGCTGGAGCTCGGCTGCGGCTCCGGCGGCATGTGGGCGGGGCGGGACGAGCTGATCTCCCGCTGCGGCGAGCTGGTGCTGACCGATCTGTCCGAGGGCATGCTGGAAACCGCGCGGAAAGCCATTGGGGAACGGGCAAACGTCGCCTATCGGCAGGCGGACATACAGGCGCTTCCCTTCGCGGACGGCTCCTTTGACGCTGTGATCGCGAACTCCATGCTCTACCATGTGCCGGACCTCTCCGCGGGCGTCGCGGAGGTGCGCCGCGTCCTGAAGCCGGACGGCACATTCTACTGCGCGACCTACGGCGAGCACAACTTCACCGAGCAGCTGGCGGAGTGGTTCCGCCTCGGCGGCGAGGCGTTCCGCCCAAACCACAACTTCACGCTGGAAAACGGCGTGCAAGCGCTCTCGCGGTCGTTCCGTGACATTGAGCTGCTGCGGTATGAGGATTCCCTCCGCATCACGGACGCGGAGGATCTGCTGCTCTACCTGCAAAGCCTCGCGCCGCTCCGCGCGGTCAATTCCCTGCCGCGTGAAAAAATATTGGATATCCTCAACAGCCACACGGAAAACGGCGTGATCTGCCTCCCCAAGTCATACGGAATGTTCATCGCCAAAGGAACGGCATGACCGCCGCTCCCGTACAACAAGCTATTCAACAAAAGAGACGCGAGGTCTTCGTTTCCTCGCGTCTCTTTTTGCTATTATTTTTACGCCCGTCTCTTCCCCTCTAATCGAATTTTATCCGCGATCATTGCGATAAACTCCGAATTTGTGGGCTTTCCCTTGGTGTTCGACACGGTGTAGCCGAAGTAGCGCTGGAGCGTTTCGAGGTCGCCGCGGTCCCACGCGACCTCTATTGCGTGGCGCACGGCGCGCTCGACGCGGCTGGGCGTGGTGGAGAAGCGGCGCGCGACCTCGGGGTAGAGCACCTTGGTCACGGCGTTGATGACCTCCATGTCCTGCACGGCAATGATGATCGCCTCGCGGACATACTGATAGCCCTTGATGTGCGCGGGGACGCCGACCTCGTGGATCACGCTCGTCACCTGCCGTTGCAGCGCGTGAAACTCGTCCTCCTTCCCGGAGTCCTCCGCGGCGACCGCCTGACGCATCCGCTCAAGCAGGGAGCCGGTCTCGCAGGGTTTGGGCATGAAGAAGGACACGTCCTTTTCCATCGCCTGCGCGACGATCTCGCTGCGGTAAAGCGCGGTGAGCAGGATCGTTTTCGGCTTCTGCGGCAGCGCCGCCATGCGGTCGAGCAGGCCGAAGCCGTCCAGCTCCGGGAGCAGCACGTCGGTGAGCAGCAGCTGCGGCTTCCTTGCCTCGACGGCGCGCAGGGCGCTGAGCCCGTCGCCGACACATTCCACCACGGTAAATTCCCCCGTCGTCTCGATTGCCTCCGCCAGCATGGTTCGGAACTCCTCATTCGCATCCGCGAGAACGACTGTGATCTTATTCTCCATATCATCAAAATCCTTTCCGAGTTTGGAGCGGCGGCCGCTCGCTCCCTGCGGCAAAAAACTGACGTCTTCGTTTTGCTTGGCTATAAACTAGCATAATCGGACAGCGTTAGCAAGCAAAAAAGCGTCGAATGATTTGAGAATCGTTCGACACGTTTCGACAAATAATTTACATAACGCATTTTTCTTCTCAGGATTCACAATATGTTGTATATCCGGCAAAATTCGCGCACAAGCGTCAAAAAAATCCCAAAAGCACGCCTTTGAGATTTTTGCTGACATATTATTGCAGCGCTCCGAGGAGCTTGTAGAGAAGCTCGTACAGCTGCTTTGCCTCCTCCGGGGAGAAGCGGACGCAGCTGCCCACCTGGACCGGCACCTCCGCCGCGCGCTCGCGGAGCTTTTCGCCCTCCTCCGTCACCTCGACGAGGAGCACGCGCTCGTCCTTGGCGCAGCGGTAGCGGCGGACATAGCCCTTAGTCTCAAGGCTCTTGAGCACGGGCGTGAGCGTGCCGGAATCGAGATACAGCTTCTCGCCGAGCTCCTTAACGCTGCACTCCTTTTGCTCCCAAAAGACCATCATCGCGATGTACTGCGTATAGGTCAGCCCCAGCGGGTCCAGATAAGGGCGGTAGCGCTTCACCACCTCGCGGGAGGCTGCGTAGAGCGGAAAGCACATCTGGTTTTCCAGCTTGAGCATATCGTATTTATTCGCGTTGGTCTGTTCTGCCATGTTTGATTTCTCCTTTTCATGATCGCCGTAGTCCGAATCCGGCACGGCAACGAACCGATAGCGCACGTCCGCTCACAGGCTGCCGTCCCTCGCCGCGCGCACAGCGCGCGCCAGCTGGTCGGCGCAGGAGGTCGCCTTGCCCCCGCAGGTGTTGCCTGCGAGCGTCCGTTCCAGCTTCTCCGCCTCCATACCCTCGCAGAGCTTTGCGATTGCCTTCAGGTTGCCGTTGCAGCCGCCGATAAAGACGATGTTTTTCACCACGCCGTCCTCCAGCTCAAAGTGGATCTCCGACGAGCAGACGTCGCGGGTCTTGTAGGTAAATTTCATACCGATTTTCTCTCCAAATCTCCAAATTAATTGTATCAAATTGATTATAACAAATATCTCGCAAATGTCAAGAAAAAAAGAACGAACGGGCGGTCTTGCAAAATCCGCTTGTTATGGAAACGAAAAAGTGCATAAACGACCTCTGCCCCGTTCGTTCAGGTTTTATGTAATCTAATTGCCCGTTTTATTTTAGGGTAGAAATCAATTTTCCGAATCTGCCAATCCGCGGTCAAGAGCCTAAAACGCTATGAAATAAAAGGCTTTGCCGCGCTGTGGATAAACCTGTGGAAATTGTGGATAACTATTTGTAGTTGGAAATTATGGTTTCGATTATGTACACTTTTTTTCTCCTCCGATATCGTCCGATTTCAAAGTATTCTCTTCACGATATCACGGAAAACCAAGGAATCAAACGCTTTTTGCGGCGAGGAAAATTTGGCGAACTGCAACAAAGGTCCGACGCTCTTCCCGCCAAAATGCAGGTTTGAAGCCGCTATTACACACTGTATTTTTTTGGTGTGAATTTACCCGACCCAAAATACGCTCCACGCTTCAGCGGAGAGAGACGCGATCCACGGCAAAAATCGGCGCCGCGCTCTCGTCGAGGTAAAAAGCCGCGCCGGAAACCGCATCGTCCGCAGCGGCGCATCGGACAAGGCCATAGCCGTCCGCGGCGGAGTCGAGATACATGCCCGTCATCCGCCCCTGCGCGTCATACAGCGCCAGCACGACGGTTCCGCCCTCCCGCCGCAGAAGCGACGCGCTCAGCGTCCTGCCGCTCAGCACACAGCGCTGCGGCACAAGCAGCGCATCCAGCCGGGGCAGACCGTATCCGTACACGTCGTCGAAGCCCGGATCGCCCAAATCGACGGAACGCTCCCGCAGCAGCGCAAGTACGTCCGCGCCGCTCAGCCCCGCGTGCTGCTTCAAGAGCGCCGCCAGCGCGGAGACGCAGGGCGTCGCAAAGGACGTCCCGCTGCCGCTCGCGCTGCTCCCGTCCGCCAGCGTAAAGCTGAGGTCCGCTCCGGGCGCGCATACGGTCACAAAGGCGTTATGCATGGAATCCTGCGCTGCGATCAGGCTGCTGTTCACCGAAGCGACGCTGATTACCTCGTCATACGCGGCGGGATAGACCAGGGAGCCCTGCGGAAACTGCGTACCCGTGTTTCCCGCCGCGGCGACCAGCGCCACGCCCGCGTCGCTTGCCTGACGCAAAGCGTCGTGGAGTATTTGGGAATCATTGGCAAGGCCCCAGCTCATGTTGATTACGTCGCAGTGATAGCGTGTGACCGCCTCCTTGACCGCCAGAGCCAGCTCGGCAACCGTGGTGTCGTGCGACTTGGAAAAGCAGCGCAGGGGCACGAGCTCGCAGCCCCGCGCAAGCCCGGTCACACCGAGGTTGTTGTCGTCCCCGCAGAGCAGCTGCGCGACCTTCGTCCCGTGGGACACATCGTCGCTCATTTCAGTCGTTCCCGCAATATAATCATAGCCATCCGCCAGCTTTGCGTCGGCCAGGTCGGGATTGTTCGGATCGACGCCGCTGTCGATCACCGCGACGCGGACGCCCGTTCCGTCCAGCCCGAGCGCTTCGGCGGCGTCCGAGCACAGCGCCTCCCGCTGCCAGCCTCCGGCGTCTCCCTCATTTGTGTCGAACAACGTCGCCACATAGTTTGGCTCAACAAAGTCCGCGCGCCCGCTCTCCAGCAGCCAGAGCGCATAGCTCTCGCTCTGCGTCCAGTAGATATCCTCCAGCACATGCTCCAGCGTCCCCGCGGCGCCGCCGCGGAGCAGCGGCGCGTCCGCACTCTCCTGCAAAAAAGCGGAAGGACAGGAGACAAGGTAGCCGACATACTCCGCGTCTGTCTCCTCCTGCTCTGCCGCCCGCGCGGCAGGGCAGATGAAGAGCGCAAGACAGAGCGCCGTACTCAAAAGCATCGCAGCCAAACGCCGCATCCCGTATCCCCCCTCTGCTGATTCTGTTTCTTTTCTCAGATTTTACTCGAAATCCGGTGACTTTTCAACCGAAAAAAGACACATTCTCAGCGAAACGCGGCAGGGGGCACGGTTTTGCTCGCGCCCCCTGCCGCTGGTTGTCAGCCCGCCTTGCCCTCCGCCGCGGAGAGCATGTTTTCGATGAAGATACCGTAACCGCGCGCGGCGTCGTTCACCAACACATGCGTCACCGCGCCAACGAGCCTGCCGTCCTGCAAGATCGGGCTGCCGCTCATGCCCTGCACGATGCCCCCCGTTTTTTCCAGAAGCTCCGGGTCCGTCACGCGCACGAGCATGTTCCGCGTCGGGGACGCGGCGGAGTAGACCCGCTCGATCTCGACCTCATACTCGCACACCTCGTCGCCGCCGACATTGGCGAGGATCGTCGCGCGCCCGGTCCTGATCTCGCCCCGCTTCGCCACGGGCACGGCGCGCTGCGTCGTGATCGCGTTGCTCTCGCCCGTGAGCGTACCGAACAGACCGCAGCTCGTGTTTGCGGTGAGGCTGCCGCTGTCCCGCGTCAGGTCAAAGCTGCCGCGCAGCTCGCCCGGCGAACCGCTCGCGCCGTGCTTGACCGCCTTGACCGTCGCGTCCATGATGCTGCCGCTGTGCAGCGGCATGAGCGCGCCGGTGTCCACGTCGGTCACGCCATGGCCCAACGCGCCGAACAGCCCGCTCTGCGGATCGTAAAAGGTCATCGTCCCGATGCCCGCCATGCTGTCCCGTATCCACGCGCCGAGGCGGACCTTGCCGTCCTCACCCGTCTCCGGCGTGACGGGGAGCGCCAGCGTTTTCATGCCGCGCCGGACGCCCATGGTCGCGCGCGATGCGCCGTTTTCCGTCAACAGGCGCTGCAAATGCTCCGTCGAGTCCACCTCTGTCCCGTTGAACGTGAGCAGGATGTCGCCCTCGCGCAGGCCGCTCTCCTTCGCGGGGGTCTCGCCGTCCGACAGCCCGACGACCAGCACGCCCTCGGCAAACAGCTTGACGCCGACCGTATGCCCCACCGGGACAAGATAGCGCGTCTCCTGCTGCTCCTCCTCCATGCGTTCCGCCTCGGCGCGGACGCCCGGCGCGTATGCCGTGAGGGCAAACAGCACGCCGAGCAGGACCGCTGCGATCCGGCTGGGAAGAGAGTTCATCCGACCCCTCCTTTCGTATTGAATGGTTCGCCGCGCGGCATTTTTAAAAATTACCGCACGACAGGTCTATTTTTCGCATTTCTGCGTAAACTACCCTGTCTAAAATTTAACCGAACTGTCAAGGTGAAATCTGGCGAACGGCGCGCAGAAGAAAAACAGGCTCCGCAAAGGCAAGCTCTGCGGAGTCTGACAGTTTTTTCAAAATCAATTATTGCGGTTGAAAATCTTGAAGATCTCGGCGAACGGATCGTCCTCCGGCTCCTCGGGCTCGGGCTTGGGAGCAGGCTTCGGTTCCGGCGCCGGATGCTGAACGGGCGCCTGCGTCGGCTGCTGAACCGGCGCTTGCACCGGCTGCTGCACGGGAGCCTGTACCGGCTGCTGAACCGGCGCTTGTACCGGCTGCTGAACCGGCGCTTGCACCGGCTGCTGCACGGGAGCCTGCACAGGCTGTTGGACCGGCACTTGTACCGGCTGCTGCACGGGAGCCTGCACCGGCTGCTGCACGGGAGCGGCCTGATGGACCGGCTGCGTCTGCTGCGCGCCCATGCCGTTGCGTTCCAGCATTTCGCGCTCGCGCACGGTCAGCACCGCGGGCTGCGCGTCGCGCTTCTCCTCAAAGCCTGTGGCGATGACGGTGACGCGGATCTCGTCGTCAAGCGACTCGTCGAAGGTCGCGCCGAAGATGTTGTTCGAATCGGGATGGACCGCCTGCTGCACCAGCGAGGCTGCCTGCTCAACCTCCTCGAGGCTGATGTCCACGGAGCCGGTGATGTTGATCAAAACGCCGTGCGCACCGTCGATGCTGGTCTCCAGCAGCGGGCTGGAGATCGCCATACGCGCGGCCTCCTCCGCCTTGCCCTTCCCTGCCGCGCGGCCCACGCCCATATGGGCAAGGCCCGCGTCCTTCATCACCGACGTCACGTCCGCGAAGTCGAGGTTGATGAAGCCCGGCGTGTTGATAAGGTCCGAAATACTCTGGACCGCCTGTCTCAGCACGTCGTCCGCGATCTCGAACGCGTTCGCCAGCGTGACCTTCTGGTCCGTCGCCAGCTTGAGGCGCTCGTTCGGGATGATGACGAGCGAGTCGACCTTGTCGCGCAGCTCCTCAATGCCCTTTTCCGCCTGCAACATGCGGCGGCGTCCCTCAAAGGCGAAGGGCTTCGTTACGACGCCGACCGTCAGAATGCCCGCCTCGTGCGCGATCTCCGCGACGATGGGCGCGCCGCCGGTGCCCGTGCCGCCGCCCATACCGGCGGTGATGAACACCATGTCGGTGTCCTCAAGCGCCTTGGCGATCTGGGCGCGGCTTTCCTCCGCGCTCTTGCGTCCGACCTCGGGGTCAGAGCCCGCGCCCTGGCCGTGGGTCAGCTTTTCTCCGATTTGAATCTTATAGGTTGCGCTGGATACATTCAGCGCCTGCTTATCTGTGTTGACCGCGACAAAATCCACGCCGCGCGCGCCTGAGCGTACCATGCGGTTGACAACGTTGTTGCCGCCGCCGCCGACGCCGATCACCTTGATTTTGACTACGCTCTCCTGTCCGGTCTCCAGTCCGAATGCCATACCCGGTTCCTCCTACTGTCTCTTGTGGAAGGCTGCGGCTTTTTCATAAAATGCCACAACATAAAGTATAATACCACATCGTTGCTATTCTATTACGCTTTTGCCCCGCGGTCAATAGGAGAATGCAAATTCTTTTTTATTTTTTTATCATTCCCCCGGAATGAAGCTTGCCTTGCCCTCCGTCATCAGGTCGGTCCGGCCCGTTTCGTTGTTTTCCAGATAGTCCACGACTGTGGACAGGCTCTCGAGCTTATAGCCAATATCGGACGTCCACGGGATGCGCACCGTAAAGCGTCCGAGGTAGGAGAAGCTCAACGCGGTCTCGTCCGACATGTCGATCTCGCCGATGTTGGCACGCATACGTCGGCTTGCCGACTCGCGCAGCAGCGTGAGCACGACGCCCATGCGGTACTCCGCGTCCTCTCCCGCGTCGATCTGGCGGCTCGGCGCCGGGGATACGAGCTTTGCCCCCGTGACCAGCGGGCAGTCCTCCGGAGGCGTATCCGCCTTTTCCAGCAGCTTGCCCTGGTCGCTGATGAGCCATACGCCGTACGCGTCCCCTACCCCGGCGACCGCCTTGCATTCGCGCACCTCGATGAGCATGGTGTCGGGCAGCTTTCGATTGATGCGAACCTCCTCCACATAGGGAAGCTTTGCGAAGATCGCCTCTTTCACATCGTATTTATTAATAAAGTATAGATTGCCGCCGATCTCCAGCCCGGACGCCTCCACGACCTCCGCCTCGCTGTAGCGTTCCCCACCCTTGACAATGATATGGTCCATGCGGAAAAAGAGCGTGATTGCCCCGATCACCGCCGCAAGCGCGACAAAAAAGCCGAACAGCTTCAGGAGGAAGGCGTACCTTCCCCGTCTGCGTCTTCGATTGTGCCTCGTTCTTGCCATTGCGTTTCCTCCCGCCGCCCGATCCTTGCCCCGAGCAGCGCAAGCTCTCTTTCCATGCTCTCATATCCGCGGTCGATATGCTCCAGCTGTGAAACACGCGTCGTGCCCTCCGCCTGCAGGCCCGCCAGAACCAGCGCGGCGCCGCCGCGCAGGTCGGTGCATTTGACGCTCGCGCCGTGCAGCGACGGCACGCCGCTCACGACGGCGACCCGTCCCGCGACGCGGATATCCGCCCCCATGCGGGACAGCTCCCCCGCGTGGCGGTAGCGGTTTTCAAAGATATTCTCCACAAACACCGTGCTGCCCGCCGAACGGAGCAGCGCCGCCATCATCGCGGGCTGCGCGTCGGTGGGAAAGCCCGGATACGGCGCCGTGCGCACGGGGTGGATCGCGCGAAGGCGTCCCCCGCTGCGGAGAAAAACGTCCTCCACACCGCTCTCAACGGCGCAGCCCGCCTCATAGAGCGCGGCAGTCACCGGCGAGAGCGCGCGGCAGTCCACACCGCTGAGCCGCACCTCGCCGCCGCATGCCGCCGCCGCGCACAGATAGGTCGCCGCCGCAATGCGGTCGCCGATGACGCGGTGCGTCCCGCCGTGAAGCGCTCGCTTCCCCGTCACCGTGACGATCGAGCCGCCCGCACCGCATACCTGCGCACCCATGGCGTTGAGGAAGTCCTGAAGCTCGGCGATCTCCGGCTCGCGCGCGGCGTTGTAGATGGCGGTCGTCCCCTCCGCGCCGCAGGCGGCGAGAATGGCGTTCTCGGTCGCGCCGACGCTCGGCAGCGGCAGCACGATCTCCGTGGCGGTAAGTACCCTTGCGCGGCAGCGGAGCGTCCCGCCGCGCTCTTCGATCTCCGCGCCGAGCGCGCGCAGCGCGGCAAGGTGCATGTCGATCGGCCGCGGCCCAAGCTCGCAGCCGCCCGGATAGGACAGCGCCGCCTCCCCCTGCCGCGCCAGGATCGCGCCGAGGAAGATGACCGACGAGCGCATTTCACGCATCAACGCGTCGGGCACCTCGTTTTTGTCCATGTGCGTCGTGTCGACGAGCAGCGCGCCGCCCTCCCACCGCGTGCAGCAGCCCAAATGGCGCAGTATCGCGATGGACGCGTCCACGTCCCGCAGCCGAGGGCAGTTCTCCACGCGGCATTCGCCCGCGCAGAGGATCGTCGCCGCCAGCACCGGCAGAACGCCGTTTTTGGACCCCTGTATCGTCAGTTCACCCTGAAGGCGGCAGCCGCCCTCGATGACCAACTCCTGCATCCTGACCCCTCCGCATACCATAGTTTTCCAATCAGCCCATAGTATGCGCAATACCGGTCCCGGTGTTCCGCAGGCAGTCAGGATGTAGAATAGATGCAAATATTATTTGCGTTTCCTATACCAAGCTCATGACCGTATCATACATGCGTTCCGCCGCGTCCCGCACGCCGAGGGACGCCATGCTTTTTTCCATCTCCGCGCGATGCGCTGCGTCGTGCAGAATCTCCGACGCCGCGGCGAACAGGCGCTTCCCGTCCAGCCTCTCCTCCGCAAGCACCAGCGCCGCGCCGTGCTCGCCGAGAAGGCTCGCGTTTTTCTCCTGATGGTGGTTCGTCACGTTGGGCGAGGGCACCAGCACCGCCGGAACGCCGAGCGCGGTCAGCTCCGCGATCGTCGACGCGCCGGCGCGGGAGAGCACCAGATCGGCGGCGCGCATGACCTCCGCCATGTTGTAGATGTACTCCCGCACGTCGAGCGCGGGATGCTCCGCGAGCGTCACGCCGCGCTCCGCAAGCGCCGCCTGCATCGCGTTCCATGAGATCGAGCCGACGCCGTGGATGTGGTGAAACGGCTCGTGCGCCGCCTCGAGGGCGAGGAAATCCGCCATCATGCGGTTCATCCCGCCCGAGCCGAGGCTGCCCCAGAAGGACACGAGCAGCGGCCTGCCGTCATCCAGCCCCAGTGCGCGCTTCGCCTCCTGCTTCGTCTGTGAAAAGAAGTCCCCGCGCACCGGTGTGCCGGTGACGACCACCTTCTCCGGGTGCTTATAGTGCTGTCGGCAGTCCTCGAAGCCGACCATAATGCGCTGGGCGTACTTTTCCAGCTCGCGCGTGGTCAGCCCCGGCACGATGTTTGACTCGTGCACCGCAGTCGGAATGCCACGCCGCGCGCCGTAGCGCACGACGGGATAGCTCGCGTAGCCACCGGTGCCGACGATCAGGTCGGGCTGAAAGCTGTCAAGGATCGCGTCCGCCTCCCGCTCCGCGTGGAGCAGGTTCCGCACGGAAACCAAATTGTGCTTGATCTCTTTCGGCTTGAGCGAGCGGTGGAACGAGGAGATGTTGACCGTGCGGAACGGGTACTCCGTGTGCGCGATCAAATCGCGCTCCAGCCCGCGCTCCGCGCCGACGAACAGCACCTCCGTCGAGGGCTCCTTCTCGCGCATGAGCCCGGCGACGGCAAGCGCGGGGTTGACGTGTCCCGCCGTGCCGCCGCAGGTAAAGATTACTTTCATGGCGTTCCTCCTCTCATACTAATCTTCGACTAAAGGCGGCAAAGCCTTGCGAGCATAATTTTTGTCATGCAAGGCAGAGGACGCAGACGGGCTGACGCCCGCCAAGGACGATAACGCGGCATGGCGAAAAATATGCCGCAGGGAATGTCTTGTTTTAGTTGAAGATTAGTATCATGCGGGCATCTGACGCGATACGCTCAATATGAGTCCCATTTCCGCCAGCTGGATCACGAGCGCCGTGCCGCCGTAGCTGAAAAATGGCAACGAAATGCCCGTGTTCGGAATCAGGTTGGAGACGACCGCGATGTTTAAAAACACCTGTAGGGCAATTTGCGTCGTGACCCCTATGGCAAGCAGCGCGCCGAAGCGGTCGCGGGCGTGCAGCGCGATCCAGTAGCCGCGGATGATAAGCAGCGCAAAGATCGCCATAATCAGCGTCGCGCCAATCAGCCCCAACTCCTCGCAGATGATGGAGAAAATGAAGTCGTTGTGCCGTTCGGGCAGATACAGGAACTTCTGCCGGCTCTGGCCGAAGCCCACGCCCAGCAGTCCCCCGGAGCCGATGGCAAGCAGGCTCTGGCGGATCTGGTAGCCCTCGTCCCGTATCCATTGGGGATTGAGCGGGTCCTGCCAGATCTGGATGCGCTTCGCGTTGTAGCTGATTTTCCCGGTCAGATACGCCCAGATAACCGTCCCGGCAACGCCCGCCCCCGCGCCGACCCAGACGAGCCGGATGCCGCCTGCGAACATCATCACCGCACCGACGCCGAGGATCAGCACCGTGCCGGAGAAGTGCGGCTCAAGCATCATCAGCCCCGCGATAAGCCCGAGGATCACGGCATAGGGCAGGATACCGTAGCTGAAGGTCTCCATCCTGTCCCGCTTTTTGGAGATGCTGTCGGCAAAATAGAGGATCACGCCGACCTTTGCGATCTCGGACGGCTGAAACGTGAACAGCTCGCCGAAGCCGAGCCAGCGCGTCGCGCCGTGGCTCTTGTGCCCGACGCCGGGGATCAGCACGAGGATCAGCAGCGCGATGGAGGCGAGCAGCAAAATGCGGGAAAACGCGCGGTAGCGCTCATAGTTGATCCGCCCGACGAGAAACATCACTACCAGCCCCAGAATGGCGAATACGCCCTGTCGGATCAGATAGTGCGCCGGGTTGCCGGTTTCGTAATACGCCATCGGGAAGCTCGCGGAAAAGAGCATGATTAGTCCCACGATCGTCAAAAGAAGCGTCAGCAGCAGGAACGGGACGTCCAGCGGGCCGCGGCCCGCCTCCTTGACGTTCTTTTCGCTCTCCCGTTTCCGCTCGCGCTGCTGCCGTCGCAGCTCGCGTTCTTCCTGTGTCACGCGCTTTCCCCCTCTCCGTCGGGATAATGGTTAATCAGAAATGATAGCGGTTCATGACGCCCAGCACCGCTGCGAGGCAGCCCAGCACACTCACCGCCGTAAAGATCGCGACGAGCTTGACCTCGCTCCAGCCGCACATTTCAAAATGGTGGTGCAGCGGCGCCATCTTGAAAAGGCGCTTGCCGTGCGTCAGCTTGAAATACCCCACCTGCAAAATGTCGGACATCGTCTCGCAGATGTAGATGACGCCGACGGGGACCAGAATGAGCGGCATGTCGTAGGCAAACGCCAGCGCCGCCACGGTCCCGCCGAGAAACAGCGAGCCCGTGTCGCCCATAAACACCTTCGCCGGGTGGAAGTTGTAGACCAGAAAGCCCAGCAGCGCGCCGACCAGTGCGCCGGAATAGACGCCGAGCTGCTCCAGCCCGCTCCACCATACCGCCACGACCGCGAAAAAGAGCCCCACAGGCACCGTCACGCTCGCGGCAAGCCCGTCGATGCCGTCGGTGATGTTGACCGCGTTGACCGTCCCGACGATGACAAAGGCAGCAAAGACCATGTAGACCGGCCAGTTCATCACGAGCTGCGTGTTCCAGAACGGAATATACAGATTCGGCGTCAGCAGCCTCTCGTAGCGCATCAGCGTCAGAAACGCGACCGCCGCGGCAAGCTGGAGCAGGAACTTCTGGATCGCGGTGAGCCCCAGATTTCTGTGGTGCACGACCTTTTCAAAGTCGTCCAGAAAGCCGATCACGCCGAAGATCAGCGCAAAGGCGAAGATGTAAAGGTGCTTGAAGTCGCCCTGCATCATACCCTGCCATCCCGCGATCAGGATGGCGGCAAGGATGCCGGCGATGAACATGAGCCCGCCCATCGTCGGCGTACCCGCCTTGGAATTGTGCCACGTCGGTCCGTCCTCGCGGATCTCCTGCCCCGCCTTGAGCTTTCTCAGCCAGGGGATCAGGAGCCTTCCCGCGAGCGCGGAGACCGCAAAGCCGATGACGCACGCCCACACTGTTTTCATGTTGATTTCTCCTTCGTACACACAAGTGATTAAGTCGTATTCTTTTGCAGATGCTCCCGCACGATTTGCCGCTCGTCCATGGGGTAGTTCTTTGTTCCGACCGTCTGGTATGTCTCATGCCCCTTGCCCGCCAGCAGCACCACGTCGCCGCGCTTCGCGTGGTCCAGCGCATAGGCGATCGCCTCGCGCCGGTCCTCGATGACCGCGAACGGCGTCAGCGAGCCGCGCATTCCCTCCAAAACGTCGTGCAGGATCGCGTAGGGGGATTCGGTGCGCGGATTGTCGCTGGTGACGATGGCATAGTCGGAAAGCGCCGCGGCAATCCGCCCCATCCGGGGCCGCTTCGTGCGGTCGCGGTCCCCGCCGCAGCCGAACACGGTCAAAACGCGCCCCTCCGCGAAGCCGCAGACCGTCTCCAAAATGTTTTTCAGCCCGTCCGGCGTGTGCGCGTAGTCGATGAGCACGGTGTAGTTCGTGTCCGTCGGCACAACCTCGCAGCGCCCGCGCACGCCGTGGCAGCTTTGAAGCGCCTGTGCGGCGTCGCGCAGCGGCACGCCCAGCAGCTTGAGCGCCGACAGGGCGGCAAGCGCGTTGTAGAGGGAAAAGTCGCCGGGGATCGGAACGTAGGTCTCGATGTGCTCCCGCTCGTCGCAGAGTGTGAAGCGCACGCGGTCGTTTTCGTAGCGCAGCCGCCAGCCGACCAGATCGTTCGTCAGGCTCTGTCCGAAGCGCAGCACCTCGCATGTGGAACCGGACAGGATGCGCGCAGACCAGCGGCTGTCGCCGTTGACCGCCGCGGCACGGCACTGGCGGAACAGCCGCGCCTTCGCGTCGCAGTAGGCTTCCATTGTACCATGGTAGTCAAGATGGTCTTGCGTGAGGTTGGTGAACACGGCGGCGTCAAACAAAATGCCCGCCGTTCGGTGCTGTGAAAGCGCGTGGGAGGACGCCTCCATCACCGCGTGCGTGCAGCCCGCGGAGACCATATCGGCAAGCAGGCGCTGGAGCGTCAGGCAGTCCGGCGTCGTGCGCTCCGCGCTGAGGACCTCGCCGCCGATCATGTTCTGATTGGTCCCGACGAGCCCGACCTTCGCCCCCAGCGTCTTTTCCAGCAGCTGCTTAATGAGCCACGTCGTCGTGGTCTTCCCGTTCGTGCCCGTGACGCCGACCGTAATCAGCTTTTTCGCCGGTTCCCCGTACCACGCCGCCGCCATCTGCGCAAGCGCGAAGCGCGCGTCCGGCACAAGGACGTATGGGACGTCGACGTCCGGCGGCGACTCGCACAGCGCGCACACCGCGCCGTTTGCCAGCGCGTCCGCGAAAAAGCGTCCGCCGTCCTCCTTCTCCCCGTGCAGGGCGGCGAACAGGCTGCCCGGCTCCGCCGCGCGGGAATCGTTGGTCAAATGCGTGATCGCAAGCTCCTCGGGCGCGTGAAGCTCATACGTCGTCAGCGGTGCAAGCAGTTCCGATAAGCGCGTTGGAAAGCTTCCCTTTCACCATTGAGTATCGTTGTCTGATGCAGTCCCTCTTACGAATACCTTTCGTATCAGTCCGTGACCGACGAATCGCTCAGCTGCACGCGCACCACCGTGCCCGCCGGGACCTCCTTGCCCGGTTCCTCGGACTGCGCGATCGCGCGCACGCTCGCGGAGCTGCGGTTCGTCGCGCCGGAGATCGACATGATAAGCCCGGCGTTCGTCAGCTTCTGGTTCGCGACCGAAGCGCTGTCACCGATCACGTTCGGAACAATGCACGGCGCGTCGGCCTTCTCCTCGCCGCAGTAGAGGATGATTGAGGCGTTGTTCGGCACGATCGCGCCGCCGAGCGGCGTCTGGTCCGTGACGGTCTCCGCCTCGCCGACCAGCGTGCAGCCGAAGCCCAGCTCCTTGAGGCGTTTTTCCGCCTCCTCAGCCGTCTCGCCGACAAGGTTCGGCACTGTGGCGTCCGCGCCGACGAGCTCCTCCGCGCTGTAGGTCGGCTCGATGCCGAGATACGGCAGAAGCTCCGCCATGACGCTGCTCGCCACGGGGGCGACCATGTTTCCGCCGGAGACGTAGGTCCCGGTGTCGCGGTCCGGCTCGTCGAGCGTGAGCAGCATGATGACCTGCGGGTCGTCCGCGGGCGCGAAGCAGACAAAGGACACGATGACGTTGCCGCCGACCTTATCCGCCGTACCGGTCTTGCCGCCGATGCGGTAGCCCGCGACCTTGCCGTTCTTTCCCGTGCCCTCGGCGACGACGTATTCCAGAATGTCCCGCACCGTCGCGCTGGTCTCCTCGGAGATGACCTGACGCACCGGCGTCGAGTCGTGCCGGTATGTCACGTTGCCGTCGGCGTCGACGACCTGGTCGACCAGATAGGGCGTACGCAAATATCCGCCGTTGATGCACGCCGCCTGCGCCGCGATGAGCGCGACGGGCGTCACGTTGAAGTTCTGGCCGAAGGCATAGCACGCCAGCGCCAGCGTCGAGCGCTCAATCTCGCTGTTGACGAATCCGCTCGCCTCGCCGGTGGTGTCAATGCCGGTCTTTTCCGTCAGGCCGAACGCCTTCATGTAGTTGTAAAATCTCTCGTTGCCCACGCGCATGCCGATGTTGATGAACGCGGGGTTGCAGGAGTTCCCGACCGCCTGCTTGAGCGTCTGGTGCCCGTGCCCGCTGCGGTTGGAGCAGTGGATGATCTCCTTCTCCACCACGATGTTGCCTGTGCACTCAAAGGTCGTGCCCAGGTTGATTACGCCCTCCTCAAGCCCCATCGAAAGCGTGAGGATCTTGAAGGTCGAGCCCGGCTCGTAGGTGTCGTTGATCGCCTTGTTGCGCCACTGGCGGAAGCGCAGGTCAGAGAGCTTTTCGGTGATCTCCTCCTCGCTCATGCCTCGGGTCAGGGACTCGGTGTAGAGCGTGCCGGGGCTGTTGAGATCGTAGTTCGGCAGCGACGCCATGCCGAGGATGGCGGCGGTCTTGACGTCCATCACGATGCCGGTCGCGCCCTTTCCGGTGCCGTAGCGCGCCTCGAGCTCCGCGAGCCCCTTTTCGAGGTAATACTGCACGGTGGTGTCGAGCGTGGTGTTGAGCGAGCAGCCGTCCTTCGCGTCGAAATACTGCTCGTACTGGTAGAGCATCGGCGTGCCGTTGACGTCCTTCGCCATGATGACCATGCCGCTCTCGCCGTTGAGCTCTTCGTTATACACCGCCTCAAGCCCGTAGGCGCCGCCCTCCTCGTTGGTGAAGCCGATCACGTTCGACGCCAGTGAGCCGTAGGGATAGTAGCGCTTCGTCGTCTGCTCGAAAAAGATGCCGTTGCCTATGTCGTACTCGTTGATAAATTCACGGACGCGGTCGGCGTCCTCCTGCTCGACGCATTTTTTGACCACGCGATAGCTGGTGTCGACGTCCATGTCCCCGCGGACCTTTTCCACGTCCACGCCCAGGATCTCCGAGAGCTTCTGCGCGGCGAGGTCGAGGTCCACGCCGTCCTTCTTGAGCTGGCGCGGCGAAAGGCAGACGTTTTCCGCCGTCGAGGAGATCGCAAGCGTACGCCCGTTGCGGTCATAGATCGCGCCGCGCGACGCGCCTACGGTCGTCCGCAGCGTCTGCTGGCGGACGGCGAGGTCCTGCAGCTCGTCGTGGCGCGTGATTTGCAGCTTGTAAAGCCCGGAAAACAGCAAGGCAAAGGTGCCCACGCCGAAAACCGCAAGCAGCACCAGCGTTCGGAGCCCGATCATTCGATTGGCACGGCGCACCGAATCCGAACGCCTTTTCGAGGTTGGTGCCATAAGTTGAGTCTCCTTCAAATACGGGACATAAGGAGCAAGGCTGCCCCTCACTCCTTATGTATAGCGCTGTTTATTTGAAATATTCCACCAGAGCGACGACGTCCTGCCCCACCGTGGAGAAGGCTCGCTCCATCACATTGAGCTCCGCGCTCTGGTATAAAATTACGCTGTCCGGCGCAGACAGGTCGACGTAGTAGATCTGAGAAGAGCTGGGCTTAGCCATTCCGGCGGTCTCCGCCGCCTCCTTGACGGCAGAGAGATCGAAGGTCCTTTCATACCGTCCGAGCAGGGCAACGTGCTCGTCCTCCAGCGCGGCAAGCTCGCTCTGCATCGCCACGACGCCGCGGGAAACCGCGGTGAGCTCTGCGTAGCTGTCCAGAAGCGCCACCAGCATCACGGCGACCACGGCAAACCCGATAACCACAACCGGCGACACATGGATACGTTCGCGGTGCTTGGGCTTCGCGGCAGGCTTTCTCTGCTGCCTGGGCCGCGGCGCGCTCTGGTATTCGCGGCGTTCCTCGTAATCCTGCCGTTCCCGGTCCGCACGGCGGCGGCGTTCCCGTTCCAGATAATCAAAATCATACGCGAGGTTGCCTGATACGTATCGGTTGCTGCGATTCATCTGCCGCGTCGGACGACCAGCCATTCAGATCTCTCCTCTCCCCACAAGCATTGTCCTTCGGTTTTGCTTTCCTTCAACATTTCTCCGCGACGCGCAGCTTTGCGCTGCGGGAGCGCGGATTGCCGTCCAGCTCGTCCAGCCCGGGAACGATGGGCTTCCGGGTCACGAGCCTGATCTTTGGAGTCCTCCCGCACACACAAACGGGAAACTCCGGCGGGCAGATGCAGCCCGTGGACAGCTCCTTAAATTTCTGCTTGACGATCCGGTCCTCCAGCGAGTGGAAGGTGATGACCGCAAGCCTGCCGCCCGGCTTCAAATGCGCCTCGGCGGCGTCGAGCATCGGGACAAGCTCGCCCAACTCATCGTTGACGGCGATGCGGATCGCCTGAAAGCTGCGCTTTGCCGGATGCTGCTTCTCCCGCAGCGCCTTCGCCGGCATTGCGCCGCGGATCAGCTCCGCAAGCTCCAACGTCGTTTCGATGGGCTTTTTCTCCCGCGCCTCGCAAATCGCTCTCGCAATCTGCGGGGCATAGCGCTCCTCGCCGTAATCGAGCAGGATGCGCCGAAGCTCCTCACAGGGGTATGTGTTGACCAGTTCCCTCGCCGTCAACGGCGCGTCCCGGTCCATTCGCATGTCCAGCGGCGCGTCCTGCCGGTAGGAAAAGCCGCGCGAGGCGTCGTCCAGCTGCGGGGAGGAGACGCCCAGATCAAAGAGCATCCCGTCCGCGCCGTCGACGCCCAGCTCGTCCAGCACGGCGCCGAGGCGGCTGAAATTGCTGTGCACCAGCGTCACGCGGTCCATGTGCGCCGCAAGCCGTTCCCGCGCGGCGGCAAGCGCCGTCTCGTCGCGGTCGAGGGCAATCAGCCGTCCCGTCGTCAGGCGGCGGACGATCTCAAGGGAATGCCCCGCGCGGCCCAGCGTCCCATCGACGTAGACGCCGTCCGGCCGGATGGCAAGCGCTTCGATGCACTCGTCGAGCAGCACGCTCCTGTGTCCATAGTCGACGTCCATATCAGATACCCAGCGCCGCCGCAATGGATGGCATGTCGCCGCTCTCCATGTCCGCGGTCTCCATCGCGGTCCACGTCTCCATGTCCCAGATCTCGGCGCGGGCGGAGATGCCTGCCACGATCACGTCTTTTTTCAGTCCTGCGTAATCCCGGAGGTTCTGCGGCAGCAGGATGCGCCCCTGCGCGTCCGGCTCGCACTTCGCGGCGTTGCCGAACAAAAGCCGCGCCGCGCGCCTTGCGTCCGAATAGGGAAGGCTTTCAAACTTCTCCTCCAGCCTTTTCCAACCGGCCTCGGAGTAAATGGTAAGGCAGCGGTCGGTGATCGAGATCGTCACATAGAAGGTCTCGCCCAGCTCCTCGCGGAGCTTCGCGGGGATGAACAGCCGTCCCTTCGCGTCAACGCTGTGTTGATACTGTCCGTTCAAGGCTGTCCCCCCTTCCCCGTCCATACTGCCGGAAGATGCGCAAATGGAGGGCAAAGCCTCCTGTCATCCCTTTTTTCGAGATGACAGGCGGAACTCCACTCTCATTCGCTTTGAGGGAATTTGGCTCCACTCTGTGGTCTAATGCTCCACATTCCCCCACTCCGTTTTCGAGTATACGAAACAGCGGGCGAAAATGCAAGTGCAAATTCTTTGCCGCCTTTTGTCGAATTCGTACAACACTAAAACATGCGTTCCGAATTGCATATAAAAAGAAAGCACCCCGACACAACATTTGGTGCCGGGCGTGCTTTTGAGCTTCTAAATCTGGGTTGTCGTTAAGTATTTGTATATTGTTTACAAAATTTATGTTGGATTTTTGTTGTCCGCTCGTGCAGCCTTACTCAATTCCTCGCGGTCCTTCTGCCGTCTGGCGGCGGAGGCGGCGCGGAACTTCACGCGGCTTTCCTTCACCTCGTCGAGCGCCGCCTGGATCGCCTCCTCCGTGCGACGCAGGGCGTCCTCGGTGTACTCGTTGACGACGCGGTACATCTCGTTGGCGCGGTCCTCCGCGCGCTGCACGATCTCATGGCCCCGCTCGCGCGCGGCGACCAGCACCTCGCTGTCGGACACCTTGCTCTTTGCGTCAAACTCCGCCTTCTGCATCATCCTGCCGACCTCGCGCTTCGCGGAGTTCACATACTCCTCCTTCGCGTCGATCAGGTCCTGCGCCAGCTTGAGCTCCGCGGGCAGCCCCTCGCGGATCTCGTCTAGAAGGTCGAGCGCCGTCTCGCGGTCGATGATGCACTTTTCGGCGCTCAGGGGCACTCCCTTCGCATCGTTTACCATATCATACAGCATGTCGATCAGGGTCTTTACGTCACGATCAGCCATTCATTTCCCATCCTTTCATTAACGCGATCGCCGGTCCGGGCATGCATGGCTCGAGCGGGCGCTTATACTTAATCATCTCTCGCACCATGGACGAGCTGAGGTGCAGCAGCTCCGCACGCGCGGGCAGAAGCAGCGTGTCGAGCTGCGCGTCCAGCGAGCGGTTGATCTGCGCCATGGCGAACTCCGCGTCAAAGTCCGTGCCGCTGCGCGTACCCTTGACGAGCCAGCGTGCGCCGCGGCTGCGCGCATAGTCCGCAAGCAGCCCCGTCCACAGCTCCGCCGTCACGTTGGGAAGCTCCGCAGTCGCCGCGCAGAGCAGCTCAAAGCGCTGCTGCGTGGTAAACATTGGATTTTTCCCCGCGTTCACCATCGCGCACACATAGACCCGGTCGAACAGCTCCGACGAGCGCACGATCACGTCCATGTGGCCGAGCGTAACGGGATCGAAGCTCCCGGGATAGACCGCAATTTTCATGCCTGCTCCTCTTCCCCGCGGTGATAGATCGTCACCTTAATTTTACCATAGCGGTACTCGCGGTAGATCCCATACGGCGCGCTGAGCTGCGGCAGCGCCTTGCCCACCGGGCACTCCGCCACGATTATACCACGCGGCGCGAGAATGTCAAACCGTGCAATGTGCGCAAGGGCGCGCTCCAGCACGTCGTCGGCATAGGGCGGGTCCAGAAAGATCAGGTCAAACTTCGTGCGCACGGAGGAAAGGTAGCCCATCGCATCCGCGCAGACGACCTGCGCCTTGTCCGCAAGCGCGCAGACGGCGAGGTTGTCCCGCACGAGCCTGACTGCGTCCGTTCTGCGGTCGACAAACACACAGGACGCCGCCCCGCGGGAGAGCGCCTCGATCCCCATCTGACCGGTCCCGGCGAACAAGTCGAGCACACGGCGCCCCTCGATATCAAATTGCAGCGCGCTGAACACGCCCTCCTTGACCTTGCCGGCAGTGGGGCGTGTTTCCTGCCCCTTGAGCTCGCCGAGGCGCCTTCCGCGCGCCGACCCTGTGATGACCCGCATGCGTATCTTCCTTCCGTTTAGAACTGCTCTTTTATCTTACGGGAAACTTTTTCGTTTTTCAAGAGTCAGTTTTCGAGCAAAATAACTATTGTTATTCTCCAATGCTTCGTTTATAATAGTATAACTGTACACAGAGCCGGAATTGCATCCGATGAATCTGAATTGAAAAGGCTTTGCGAAAGGAGACCTTTTATGTTCAAGCTCCAAACCGATCAGGGCGAGATCCTGATCAGCGATACGGTGCTCTCCAACATCACCGGCGCGGCGGCAACGAGCTGCTACGGTGTCAAGGGTATGGCATACCGCTCCATGACCGACGGTCTCGTCCATCTGCTGCGCGGCGAGGCGATGAGCAAAGGCGTTCACATCACGCAGCACGACGAGGGCGACATCTCCATTGAGCTGCACATCATCGTCGAGCACGGCGTGAACATGATCGCCATTTCGCGTGAGATCATTTCGCAGGTGCGCTATCTTGTCAACAAGAACACCGGCGCGCGCATTCGCAGCGTCGACGTTTGCGTCGACAGCATCACGATGTAGGAGGAACCGAGCCCCATGCAGGACACCATCACCGCAGCAGCCTTTCGGGACATGCTGCTCTTCGGAGCCGTATCCGTCACCGCGGCAAAGCAGCGCATCAACGATCTGAACGTCTTTCCCGTGCCGGACGGCGACACGGGCACCAATATGAGCCTCACCATTCAAACCGCGGCGGCGGAGCTGAAAAACAAGGAGTTCTCCTCCGTCGGCGAGGTCGCCAACGTCGCGGCGAACGCGATGCTGCGCGGCGCGCGCGGAAACTCGGGCGTCATCCTGTCCCTGCTCTTCCGCGGCATCGCCAAAAGTCTCAAGGGAGAGGAGACCGCGGACGGCGTCGCGTTTGCCAGCGCCATGCAGGAGGGCGTCGCCGCCGCATACAACGCGGTCATGAAGCCGGCGGAGGGCACGATCCTCACCGTCTCCCGCCTCGCCTCCGACGCGGCGATGTGTGCGGCGGGCGAGAACAACAGCGTGGAATACATCCTCGAAACGGCGATCCGCGAGGGTGGGGAGACGCTGAAGGAGACCGTCAACATGAACCCCGTGCTCAAGCGCGCCGGCGTGGTCGACGCGGGCGGCAAGGGCTACCTGATTATCCTCGAGGGAATGCTCGCGAGCCTGCGCGGCGAAAAGCTGCCGGAGACAGACGCCGCCGTCGAGGAACGCGACAAGGCGGATTTTGCCAACCTCGGCGACGAGGACATCACCTTCACCTTCGACACGGTGTTCATCGTGCGCAAGACGCAGCAGCGCGATCTCGCCCCGTTCCGCGAGTATCTGGACTCCATCGGCGACAGCATCGTCATCAGCGAGGGCGACGACATGTTCAAGGTCCACGTCCACACGGACACGCCGGGCGACGCGCTCAACGCCGCGCAGCAATACGGCACGCTGGAGGTTGCCAAGATCGAGAACATGCGCATCCAGCAGGAGGATGTGGCGGCGGGCCGCAAGACCATCACCGCCGACGAGCTGGAGGACGACGACGAAGCCGCCGCTCCTTGCCCCGTGGATGATGAGGAGCGCAAGCCCTTCGGCTTTCTGGCGGTCTGCGCGGGCGACGGGCTTGCCGACGTCTTCCGCGACATGGGCGTCGACGGCGTAATCAGCGGCGGGCAGACGATGAACCCCTCCACCGAAAGCATTTTGAAGGAGATCGAGCGCACGAACGCCGACACGGTCTTCGTGCTGCCGAACAACAAGAACATCGTCATGGCGGCGCAGCAGTGCGTCGGTCTGACCGACCGCAAGATCGTCGTCATCCCGACCTCGACCGTGCCGCAGGGCATCGCCGCGATGATGGCGGTGGACCCGGAGAGCGACGCCGAGTCGATCGAGCAGGCGATGCTCGACGCCGCAAAGAACGTCACCACCGCGCAGATCACCTATGCCGCGCGCGACTCCGACTTTGACGGCAACGAGATCCACGAGGGCGACTTCCTCGCCCTGCTCGACGGCAAGCTCTTCGGCGTGAACAAGAGCATCTCCGATCTGCTCTCGCAGCTTGCCGACGCCGCGGCGGCGCAGGGCGCGGAGTTCATCAGCGTTTTCTACGGCGAGGACGTCGACGAGGCGGAGGCGAACTGCGACGCCGCATGCTTCTCCGAAAAGCTCCCCGACGCCGAGATCAGCGTCCTCTCCGGCGGCCAGCCCGTATACTACTACATCATCAGCTTCGAATAAACCACCCATAAAATTTGAGCTTCGCGCCCGCGGGCGCGAAGCTCTTTTTATAGGTGATCCGCATGCTCCGTTCGGTTCGCGGTCAGGATCACGCGCTTTTCCCCGCGCACAAACCAGACATGGACGCCGGTATCGCCCGTTGCAAACACGCAGCCATCCGCAATGGGAAGGCGCAGGAAAGCGTGGCAGAGCTGATTGATCATGCCGCCGTGGGACACGACGGCGACCGTCTCGTCCTCCCCCGTCTCCTCCAAAATGCGCGCAAGCGCGCGCTCCGCGCGCTCGCGGAAGGCAAGCTTGCTCTCCATACCGTACATCGCCTGATCGAGCGGCAGATCCGGGACCTCCGGGTACTTTTCGTCCGCCTCCTCGCGGGACAGCCCCGCGAGCAGCCCGTTGTTGAACTCCATCAGCTCGTCGCATGGGATCAGCGGGCAGCGCGCCGCCTCCGCCAGATGCTCCGCGGTCTGTCTCGCCCGCGTGAGCGTGCTGTGGTAAATGCGCGCGACACGGTAATGCCCCGCGACGTACGCCGCCATTGCCTCCGCCTGCCTGTGCCCCCGCGGCGTAAGCGGAAAATCCGCCCGGCCCTCGTGGACGTTCAGGATATCCGCCTCGGACTCCCCGTGCCGAATAATCAAAAGCTGCATATTGTGCCCTCCTTATGTCCGTTTCACCGGCTTGCCGCCCTTGGGCTCAAGGAACAGCGGCGCAAGCGAGAAGAAGATCAGTCCCAGCGCGACGTTCAGCACAGCCGCCCCGATCGCCGCAAGCGCGGTGTGTCCCATGACGATGCCGAACGCCATGATGGCGATATCCGGCAGCAAGCCGAAGTAGACAAACAGGATCTGCGCAAACTGCTTGACCATCTTTCCCGCAGCAACGGGCACCGAGAGTCCGATGAAAACGCCGACGGTCGTGGCGTAGAAGTCCACCGACACGGCAAAAAGCAGCCACGCCAGCGCGGTGAGCGGGTTCATGCCGGTCAGCAGCACGGCGGCGAGCATGGCGGGCAGCATGTCGATCGCGCAGTTCACCGTGCCGCCCATCAGGGAGTAAAACAGCTTCGCCCACATGCTCTCCGGAATGAGGATAAAGAAGCCCATCTTCGTGTCCTCGTCCAGCGGGTTGCCCAGCGCGCGGAAGAACGCAAGCACCGCCAGCGCCAGCACGATGGGCAGCGCGGCGTCCTCCTCAAACACAAAGCGGCACAGCGCCCACATTCCGAGCGCGGCGGCAAGATAGGCCTCCGTCGTTTTGGTGAAGACGCCGAAATGCGCAAAGCGGAAGCGGTTGTAGAGCGACTTGTAGAAAAACACGTTCGCACCTTCGCCGTGGGACATCGAGTCGCGGCGGAGCTTTTCACTGCGGTCCTTTTTGCGCCGCTTGAGCGAAACGCCGCCCTCTCGCTGCCGCTCCACGTCGGCGAGAAGCGCCGCGGTCTCCTCCGACTTTGCCATCGCGTCCTCGTAGAAATCCGCATGGACGCGGCTGATGCCCCAGAGGAGCGCCAGCACGGACGCGACGATCAGGGCAAGGCAGAGCAGCACCTTTCCGTTCTGCCCCTCAGAGGCGTACAGGAAAAATCCCTTCAACCAGCCCCACACTGGGATATAGCGCGACGCCGGGGCGCAGAAGAAGCGCACCGCCGCGGGCAGCCACTCCCCGCCCCCGGTCTTCCACGAGAGCAGATAGCCGCCGAACAGCAGCGCCAGGATCGCGTAGACGATGCGGCGCAGGTTGTCCTTGAGCCGGGGATGCTGTGAGCAGAGCAGATAGAGCAGCACCTGCATGAACTTGCCGACCACGATCGTCATGCAGAAGGCAAGGATCGCCGCGACCGCGCCCCATGCGCTCAATCCGGCGTTCATCAGATTTGGGAGCTGGAGCATCAGATAGATTGCGAGGAACGCCGCCGTGCCGAGCTGCGTCATCAGCCGGAACATCAGCACCGACTGCGGCTTGAGCGGCGAGGCAAACAGCAGCGGGATATCCGCGGGCAGGAAGATCTTGCTGCCGTTTTTGTCCGCGCTGAGCGCCTCATAGGTCAGCATACCCAGAATGATGAAACCGCCGATCAGCTCCACCACGTCCATGCGGCTGAGCCCGTGCTCCTCAAGATAGGACGGCTTTTCCTCCTCTTCCTCGACCTGCGTGTCCTGTTCCTCCGCGACCATCGCGATCCGTGCCGCGCCGTAGCCGATCACGCCGCCGAGAAGCGCGCAGACGAGGATGAACACCAGCACCCAGGTCTTGAATATCTTTTTGAGCTGGTTGAAAAAGGAGTGGAGCGCATAGTATCCGAACAGTCTCATGCCTCCTGCGCCTCCGCGTCTTCGCTATGCGCCATGTCGCCGCGCTCCACGCCCTCGGTCACGTCAAAGAACAGCTGCTCGAGCGTCCGGCCGTCAGCGTCCAGCTCATCGCGCGTGATGTTGGCGCGCACGGTGCCGTTTTGCAGGATGATCGTGCGGTCCCAGAGCATATCCACGCTGTCGATGATGTGGGTGCTCACGAGAAGCGTCCTGCCCTCGGCGCGCATGTTTTCGATCAGCTCCTTGAGTTGCTTGATGGCGTGCGGGTCCAGTCCGATCATCGGCTCGTCGAGCAGCAGCAGCTTCGGCTGCGGCAGAAGCCCGAGGCAGATGTTGAGCTTTTGCTGCATGCCCTTGGACAGCTCGTCGCCAAACTTGCGTTTTTTCTCGCTGAGCTCAAAGCGCTCAAACAGCTCGTCGGCAAACTGCCTGTAGTTTTTGAGCCGGTACGCCCGCGCGATGAACTCCATGTGCTCCGACGCGGTGAGGTTGGGATAGAGCGAGGGCATCTCCGGGATATAGCCCAGGAGCCGCCGCGCCTCGACGCTCTTGTTCTCATACGATCCGACGCGGATCTCGCCCTCATAGCGCAGAAAGCCGATGATGGACTTCATAATCGTGCTCTTGCCCGCGCCGTTGGGCCCCAGCAGCACGGTCACGCTGCCGGGGTCAAGGTGAAACGACATGTCGTCGCAGGCGACGACCTTGCCGTATTTTTTCGTTACATGGGATACGTCAAGCATGGGAATGTTCCTTCCGTTCTCTTTGGTAGTTTTTGTTTTTCGATTGGAAAAACGCCCTTATTCTACCCTTTTTGCATTCACATTGCAAGCTTTTTTTCCTTCTCGCCGCCCGCAGTCAGGCAAGCGCCTTTTCCAGAAGTCCGCGCAGCAGCTCCGCGTGGCGGTACTCGTCGGCGGAGAGCTTTTCCAGAATCCGTTTGAGGCAGACGTCCGTCGTCCGCTCCGCCGCGGCGGCGTAATTTGCCCCGCCGCACGCCTCCTCGTGCCAGCGAGCGCGCAACCGGTCACGCCACAAAAGCCGCGGCTGCGGCGGCAGCACCACCGTCACGGGATAGGTCCCGCCGGTGATGAGGAAGTGGACGCTTTGCAGCGTTTTTGCGTGGGCCGCCTCGTCGGAAGCAAGGCGACGCATCGCCTGCCTGCCCTCCGGCGTCGGCGCAAGCGCGGCAAACGCGCGGTAGGTCTGCGCGTCCGCCAGCTCGCCGCGCAGAAAGGCGCGGATGATCTCCAGCTCGCTTTGCGCCGCCGCGCCCAGGCAGCAGCTCTCTCCGTTCGCGCCGGGCGCGACCGGCAGCTGCGGCTCCATGGTTATGTCCGGCTGCGCTGCGCGCACCTCGGGGTAAGGGTCCAGCCCCGGCGACACCCTGCGCCAGATCCTGTCATATCTGCGGTAATCCGCCTCGCTCGGCAGTTGCTGCGGCTCTCCCATAGATCATACCTCCGATCAGGATAGTTCCCTACAGCATATGCAAAGCGTGGCAAAAGCTTCCCGAAAAGAACGATCCGCTCCGGCGGTCACTCGGAGAGGTCGCCGCGGATGACCTTGCCGATGTTCCAGGTGTACGCCGCCATCCGCGCCGCCTCCGCCCGCCCCTCGGGCGTTTTGAATTCGAAGTGCGCAGTCTGCGCGCCGCAGTCCATGCACATCGCATACCAGCACCAGCCGTTTTCCTCCTCCAGCAGGCCCGCGCCCCCGCAGTAGGGGCAGTCCTGAAGCGGGTTTTCCGAATAGATATCCATATGCTCTCTCCTTGTTCAGATTGTAAATACCGGGACGCCGTTTTCATAACGGATATACAGGCACTCCTCGGACCCGGTGTGGAAGACGATCGTCCGCACGGCGCCGTTCTCGCCGAAAAGCTCCCCGGTAAGCCTTGCGTTGCCCGACGAGTCGCTTTCATAGTGGAAGTTTTTGATCCACCCGTCGCGGCAGAACAGCCCGTCCGTATAGACGGTCTGGTTCTCATAGTCGTTTCCGTCCGCAGAATACGCTGTCTCGTCAAGGGCACGCCCGTTTACGGAGGCGCGGAGCGTTCCGTTGTCAAATTGCAGCGTCACGTCGGCAAAGATCCCCGCGCCGACAAAATTCCGGTTGCCAAGATGATTCGTCCAGAAATCGGGCACCTCCTTCGCGGCAGGCTCTCCCCCGGCGGCGGGAAGCGTGTCCGCCTTTGCGGTCTCCCACGCCTCGCGCCAGCCGCTTCCGCCGGACGGGGCGCTCACGCGGCATGCCGCCGGGAAGCTCGGCTTTTCTTCCTCCGCGCCGTAGTAGTCCGGCGCCGTTTTTCCGGCAAAGGCCGCCGTTTTCAGCGCGTCGCAGTCCCGAAAGGCTTCGCTCCCGATACTGCGGACGTTTGCGCCGAAGGTGACGTCCGTGACGCCGGAGCAGCCGGAGAATGCGCGCCTTCCGACGCTGTACACGCCGTCCGGGATCGCGACGGCGCCTTGCAGCCCCGCGCAGCCCGAAAACGCGCCGTCCTTGATATGCTCCAGAGAATCCGGCAGAGCGGGAAGCGCGCTCAGGCTGCGGCAGCCGCTAAAGCTGCCCTTCCCGATGGAGCGCAGACCCTCCGGGAATTCCCGCACGGCGCTGAAGCCCGTGCCGGAAAACGCGAGGTCCCCGACGACGAGCAGCGTTTTGGGAAGCGCCAGCTCCCCGGAGAGTCCGGCGCAGCCCTGAAAGGTACCCGCACAGATCGCCGGCAGCGCCGTCGGCAGCCGAAGGGACGTCAGGCATTCATCGCTCTCAAAGGCGTGCTCGCCGAGGTACGCGAGGCTGTCCGGGAGGGAGAGCGCGCCGCGCAGTCCCCCACAATGGGAAAAGGCGTATTTTTCAATGCGCTCCAAGCCCTCCGGCAGCGTAATCGCGCCGTCGAACCCGCAGCCGGAAAAGGCGGACCAGCCGACGCTTTTGACGCCCGCCGGGATCGTCAGCGCCCCGGTCAGCGACTTGCAGTTGGTAAAGCAGTTGTCCGGGATCTCAGTAAGTCCCGCGGAAAGCCGGAGCTCCCCGTCAAAGCCGCAGTCGGCAAACGCATAGCTTCCGAGCGCCGTGACGGAATCGGGCAGGCTCAGGCCGCCGCGCAGCCCCGCGCATTCATAAAACGCGCTTGCGCCGATCGTCTCAAGCCCCTCCGGCAGCGCCAGCGTCCCCGTCACGCCCGACAGCTTGGCGAACGCCTCGTCCCCGACGCTCCGCAGCGACGCGGACAGCGCCAGGGCGTCAAAGCCGGTGCAGCGCGTAAAGGCGTAGCCCTCGACCGTCTCCACGGCGTCGGGCAGCGCCAGCGTCCCCGCCAGCGCGCCGCAGCCGTAGAAGGCAAATTCCTCAACGGTTTTCAGCGTACTCGGGAGCCTCAACTCACAGCGCAGCGTCTGGTTGGAATAAAATGCCGTGGCGGCGACGGACGTGACGCCCTCCGAGATGACGAGGCTTTTGATTGGATAGCCGCTCCACATGTATTTCTTCGGCGTCACCATGTCGCCGGACCCGGAGATCATGAGCGTCTGGGTCTTGGCGTCGTATTCCCACGTCATATTCTCGCCGCAGGAGCCGCGGGATTCCAGCTTTCCCGCCAGCCTAGCCTCCTTCGCCGCGGCGCATCCGAACAGATTGAGCATTATCACGATCATCCCCAAAACAATACAGGTTTTTTTCACGCGTTTTCCCCCGCTCCGTCAGTTTTCGAGCCGTTTCGGTATATTTTACCACATCCGTACTCTGAGCACAATGGGCAATCAGGAGAAAAAGGCGGCGCGCCGCCTTGCAAAAAAATCTCACCCCGATGCGCGGAACCCATTGACAAGCCTCTCGCGCTTCTCTAAAATCAAAGATGGGTTTGTTCGTGTATTTCAGGGGGAGGGATTTCCATGCGTCCATTCTCTAATGAGACATATTTCGGCGAGCTTCGCGCGAAGCCGGAGACCCATCAGGAGCGAAGGCGGGGCGTCGTTTCCGTCCTTCTGCTCAGCGCTGCGTGCCTGCTGATCAACATCGGCGGCATCCGGCTCGCCAAGGCGCTGGACCTCACGCTGTATCTGGACAACGTCGGCACCATCCTTGCCGCCGCGGCGGGCGGATTTCTGCCCGGCGTCGCGGTCGGCTTTCTGACCAACGCCATTGCCAGCATTGCGGACCCGTTCACCGCGTATTACGGCTCATTGAGCGTGCTGATTGGCCTGTGCGCCGCTTATGCCGCGAAAAAGGGCTGGCTGAGCAAGCTTCTCGGCATCCTGTTGACCATCTTTCTGCTTGCGTTCATCGGCGGCGGGCTGGGCTCCTGCCTGACCTGGCTTCTGAACGGATTCCGCATCGGCGAGGACATCACCACAGAATTCAGCAATCAGATCTGCGCGCGCACGGGCATGCTGCCGTTCTGGGGTCTGTTCACCGCCAACATGCTCATAGACCTCGCGGACAAGGCGGTCACGGTCGTCATCGCCGTGCTGCTGCGGCGGCTGATGCCAAAAAAGTGGATCGACTGCTTCCAGCTGTTCGGCTGGCAGCAGGTCCCGCTGAACGCCGAGGCAAAGGAGGCGGCACAGCGCCGCTACTCGCGCACGATGTCGCTGCGCTCGAAAATACTCATCCTGATCGCCGCCGCGACCGTGCTGATTTCCGTCTCGGCGGCAACCATCAGCTTCCGGCTCTTCCGGGACGCCGTGGAGAACGAGCAGGCGCAGATCGCCTCCAGCGTGGCGAGCCTTGCCGCCGACGCCATCGACGCCTATCGTGTGGACGAATACCTCGCGCTGGGCGAGGAAGCGGAAGGCTACGCGGAGACCGAGGCGGAGCTGGAATTCATTCGCGCCAACTCGCCCAACATCCTGTACCTCTACGCCTACCAGATCCGCGAGGACGGCTGCCACGTGGTCTTCGATCTGGACACCGAGGAGATAAAGGGCAACGAGCCGGGCGACGTTATTCCCGTGGAAAAGGCGCTCCAGCCGTATCTTTCCTCGTTTCTCGCCGGAAGGGAGATCGACGGCTACATCGTCTCCAACGATTCATTTGGTTGGCTTTTGATGGTCTATAAGCCCGTATACGACGACGACGGCTCCTGCCGCTGCTATGTCGCGGCGGACATCTCCATGGAGCAGCTGATGGCGGACGAATACGCCTTCATCGCCAAGCTGATCTCCCTGTTCTTCGGCTTTCTGGTGCTCGTGCTGGCGCTGAGCCTCTGGCTCGCGGAGTATAACATCACCTTCCCCATCAACACGATGGCGCTCGCCGCCGGGGCATTCGCCTACGACAGCGAATCGGCGCGATCGGACAGTCTGGGCCGCATCCACGAGCTTGGCATCCGCACCGGCGATGAGATCGAGCACCTTTACACGGCGCTGGAAAAGACCACCGAGGACACCGTGCGCTACATCTCCGACTCGCAGGAAAAAAGCGAGGAGATCAGCAAGCTGCAGGAGGGCCTTACCATGGTCCTCGCGGACATTGTGGAAAGCCGCGACCGCTATACCGGCCACCACATTCGCAAGACCGCGGAGTACACCAAGGCGATCATGGAGCAGATGCGCCGGGACGGCGTGCACACTGACATTCTCACCGACCAGTTCATCAACGATGTGATCCGCTCCGCGCCGCTGCACGACATCGGCAAGATCCAGGTCCCCGACGCGATCCTCAACAAGCCCGCCCGTCTCACGGACGAGGAATTCGCACAGATGAAGAGCCACACCACCGAGGGCAGCAAGATCATCTCGCGCGCCATCGACATCGTGTCGGAGGACTCCGGCTATCTGGAGGAGGCGCGGAACCTCGCCGCCTATCACCACGAGCGCTGGGATGGGAGCGGCTACCCCACCGGCCTCTCCGGGGAGGCAATTCCGCTATCCGCGCGGATCATGGCGGTGGCAGACGTGTTCGACGCGCTGGTCTCCCGCCGCAGCTACAAGGAGCCGCACTCAGTCGAAAGCGCGACAGAGGCGATCTGCAAGGGCTCCGGCACGCACTTCGACCCCGCGGTGGTGGAGGCGTTCCTGCACGCCAAGGACGAGTTCCGCCGCATCGCGGAATCCCACGCCGACGAGTAAAAAAACAGCCTGTGAAGAAAGGGTGACGGCACCCAGTTTTTCACAGGCTGTTTTATGCCTCACGTCTCCCGGAGCGAGATCACCAGCGGGAAATACTCCGCGCCGCGCTCCACGCTCTGGAAGGTCTTTTCAACGTTCTCGCCCCGCCCGGACACGACGATGCACAGCGAGCCCCGGTATTTTTCCGCGGCGGTGACGGTGGTTTTCAGCGCTCGGTCCATCAGGTTCCCGCCGAGGCAGGGCATGTCGAACGCCTCAAAGTGCTCGATCAGCAGCCCTCCCCCGTTTGCGGACGCCGCGGCGCGGCGAATGAACTCGTTTGTCATGCCCACGCGCTCGTCGACGACCTGCTCGGCGTCCAACGTGTTCAGCCTGTCGTGCGTCAGAAGCCCCGCCCTGTGCAGCCTTGCGGTCAGGAACCTCGCCCAGACGGCAATCTCCTCCTCCGGGAAGTCCAGAAATCCCGCGTTCATAAACGGGGGCTGCATGGAAAAGCCGCCGCTGCACCCCGCTCTGTCCAGCCTCGCGCGGAATTTCTCCACCAGCCTTGCGACGGGCTCCCTGACGTCGTCGCGCCGCAGGATGATCGGGTCGAGGCATTTTTTCCGCCCCTGCTGGGACAAAAAACGCTCCGTGTAGGAAATAACGTCGTCCAGCCCGGATTTTGTCAGACTCGCCGCCTTTCCGGACTCCGCCTCACTCTGCGTCCCCTCACTGAACCGCTCGCAGGCGTAGTGGAGCATCCCCGCGGTGTCACAGAAGGTCTGGTTGCCGATGAGCTTCCAGAACTCGATGTCGCTGAGGATCACGCTCAGCGGCGCTTCATCCCCCATCACGCTGAGGTACAGGCTCTCCATGATCTGCTGAAAGACCGCGCCGCTCACCGTGACGCATTCGGCAAAATCCCCCTGCTCATACAGCGTCTCCAGTCTGGCGTACTGCGAATTCAAGCGCTTCGCGCCAATCATATAGGGGCTTGCGCCGATGGTGCCGAGCAAGCTGAAAATCTGTTTGTTCACGGGCAACTCCTTCCGCCGCGCCGCGGCCCTTTCCGAAACGCGTCCCGCGCAGCCGACATGCGGCGGCGGGGAAAACGATTTCAACAGTTTACCGTATGGTATCACACCTTTCTCTTTTTTTCAACACCCATGCTTGTTGACAGGGCAGGTAAGGCGTGTTATAGTATGGCAGAAAATTGAATCGGTCGGGGAGCGCGTACGGGAAGCGGGTGTGAATCCCGCGCAAGGCCGTTACTGTGTTTCGTGGTTTTGGTCTTTTCCAAACCGTGTTCAGTCAGAATGCGTGCCGCTCCTTCCCACGGCTGGTGGGTGCATTCCGTTCCGCGGATCTCCGGAGCGATGAATGCGGTTGCGGGGGGACAGATTGCCCCGCTTTTGTTGCCATGCCGTCCGGGAATGCCGGGCGGTTTCTTTTTTCGCAGAAAGATGAAAGGAAGATCGTGAAATGAAAAGAAACAAGCTTCTTGCCCTGCTGCTGTCTGTTGCCCTGCTCGCTGCGCTGTGCTCCGGCTGCGGAGGCGGCGCGTCCTCCTCCGGGAACGACGTCCCCGCCCCGGCGTCCGCCGCCGCCCCCGAACCCGCGGCGCAGCCCGCCGCCTCCGAGCCCGCTCCCGCGGCGCAGCCGGAAAACAAGTCCGTCACCGTCACTGACATGACTGGGCGCGAGGTCACGCTCGACGAGCCCGCCACGCGCGTGGTGGCGCTCTCCGCCTCCGACTGCGAGTTCCTCTTTGCCGTCGGCGCGGGCGACACGCTGGTCGGGCGCGGTGAATATTGCGACTATCCCGCCGAAGTGTTCAACGTTCCCTCCGTGCAGTCCGGCTACGACACCAACATCGAGCAGATCATCGCGCTGGAGCCGCAGGTCCTGCTGATGAGCACGATGGCACAGACCGAGGAGCAGATCAACGCGCTGGAAAACGCCGGGATCAAGGTCGTCGTGTCCGACGCGCAGGACATTGAGGGCGTGTACACCGCGCTGAACATGATCGGCAAGCTGATGGGCAGGGAGTCCGAGGCCGCCGCCGTCGTGGAGAACATGAAATCGACCTTCGCGCAGGTCGCCGCCCAGGCGGACGCCGCCGCGGGCAAGACCGTCTATTTCGAGGTCTCCCCGCTGCAATACGGCCTGTGGACCGCCGGCAAGGGCACCTTCATGAACGAGATCGCCGAGATGGTCGGCCTCAGGAACGTGTTTGACGACGTGGACGGCTGGGGCGAGGTCAGCGAGGAGCAGGTGCTCGCGCGCAACCCGGACTTCATTGTCACGATCACCATGTACTACGGCGAGGGCCCCACGCCCATCGAGGAAATCCTGTCCCGTCCCGGCTGGGAGAACGTGAGCGCCGTGAAGAACGAGGCGATCCTGAATTTGCAGGACAATGAGCTCTCCCGTCCGACGCCGCGTCTGGCGGACGGCGCGCAGATGCTCTATGACTTCGTTGCGGAGCACGCCGACGACCAGCTCAGCCCCGCCGCATGAACGAAAACAAAGCCGCAAAGGGAGAGGAGCGCGCCGCGCCCTCTCCCAAAGCGTTTCACAGGGCATCCTTCTCCCCCGCCGCCTATCTCCTGTTCGCGCTCGTCATGCTCCTGACGCTGGTGCTGTGCGTCTCGGTCGGCAGCGTCAGCATCCCCTTCCGCGAGACCGTCACGATCGTCCTGGACGCGCTCGCCGGGCGTGAGGCGCAGGGCGGCACCGCGTCGTCCATCATCCTCACCTCGCGCCTGCCGCGGGTGCTCTGCGTCGCGCTGACGGGCGCCTCGCTCTCGATCTGCGGCGCGGCGATGCAGGGGCTTTTGAAAAACCCGCTGGCGGACGGCTCCACGCTGGGCGTGTCCTCCGGCGCGTCGCTCGGCGCGGTGATCGCCATTGCCTTCAACATCACCTTTCCGTCCCTGCCCTTCGCGGGAACGATGGTGATGGCGATGCTGTTTGCCTTTGGCTCCATCGTGGTCATTCTCTCGCTCGCCTACCGGCTGGACTGCTCGCTTTCGACGAACAGCATCATCCTCATCGGCGTCATCTACTCGATGTTCGCCTCGAGCCTGCTCTCGCTCATCATGACCTTTTCCTCGGACAAGCTGCACAACATCACCTTCTGGACCATGGGCTCGTTGGCGGGCAGCAGCTACCGCAACGCGCTGGTGCTGCTTGTCGCGCTGGCGCTCTGCGGCGGCGTGCTGCTCCGGCTGTCGCGCGAGCTGAACGCCTTCGCCGTGGGAGAGGACAATGCGCGGCACGTGGGCGTCAACGTCCGCGCCGTGCGGCTCACCGTGCTCATCGCCGTCTCCGCGCTCATCGGCGTGTGCGTCTCCATCGGCGGGACCATCGCCTTTGTCGGGCTCGTGACGCCGCACGTCGTGCGCATGATTACAGGCCCCAACCACGCGAGGCTGCTTCCGGCGTCCCTCTTCGCGGGGTCCACCTTTCTGATGCTGTGCGACCTCGCGGCGCGCATGATCGCCAACCCCTTGCAGCTGCCCATTGGCGTGGTCACCTCGCTGATCGGCGCGGTGGTGTTCATCGTCATCTTTTACCGTTCGAGGAGGTCGGGCGCATGAAGCTTCTGGAGGTAAACAGGCTCTCGGTCCACCTCGGCGGGCGGGACATCGTCCGGGACGTGAGCTTCTCCGTCGACGAGGGGGACTGGCTGATGATTGTCGGCCCAAACGGGGCGGGCAAATCCACGATCGTCAACGCGATCTCACAGGGCGTTCCCTACACGGGCACGGCGCTCTTCCGCGGGAAGGACCTGCGCGGCTTCAAGCCGCATCTGCTGGCACAGCACGTCGGCGTGCTCTCACAGAACCACGCGGTCGGCTATGCCTTCTCCGTGGAGGAGGTGGTGCGCCTGGGTCGCTACGCCTACGCTCCCGGCGTTTTCTCCGCGCGGACCGACACCGACGAGCAGGCGGTGGACGAGGCGCTGCGCCTGACGGGCCTGCGCGAGATCGCGGGACAGTCGGTGCTGACGCTCTCGGGCGGCGAGTTGCAGCGCGCCTTTCTGGCGCAGCTCTTTGCGCAGGACCCGGAGCTGCTGATTTTGGACGAGCCGACGAATCATCTGGACCTCGTCTATCAAAAGCAGGTGTTCTCCCTGATCGAGCAGTGGCGGCAAAAGCCGGGGCGCGCGGTCGTCTCGGTGGTGCACGACCTGAGCCTCGCCCTGCACTGCGGCAGCGCCGCCGTGCTGCTTGATCGCGGAAGCGTCGCCGCCTCCGGCGCGGTGCGCGAGGTGCTGACCGCGGAGCGCCTGCAAGACGTCTACGACATGGACGTGAAGGACTGGATGCAGACCCTCCTGCGGCAGTGGGAGGACGTCTGACCAAGCAAAAAATGGCTCCGGGACGGTTTGTGTCCCGGAGCCGTTTTTCTGTTCAGGAGCCGCGCTTTTGTTCCAGCTGGCGCAGCTTGAGGTGCGTGTTGTAAAAGTCCTTCGTCGAGCAGCCCGCTCTGCCGCCGCCGGCGCAGGCGCAGGCACACGCGCAGGCACAGGAGCTGTGCGCGCAGGAGGACCTTGCGCCGCGCGAGGACGAGCCGCTGCTGTGCGACACGGGGACGTGTGTCACATGGACGCGCATATAGGTGTTCGGCTGCGAGCTGTAGCGGTAAAGGCCGTCCGTCTTTTTGCCGCGCAGATCCTTTTCCTCCCTGGGGATGTCCTGCTCCTTGATGACCTCCTCGCTCTTGATGAAGCTCCGTCCGCAGTAGGCGCAGTTGTTCGCCCCGTCAGGCCGCGGCGCGCCGCAGCCCTGGCACTCCGGCCAATAGACGACCTTGGTGCGGGTGATCTTCGTCTTGGTCCCGTCGGAGAAATTCGCGGTACTGGTGAAGAGCGAAATGATGGCTCTGATGACGTTGAACACCGTAAAGGCGATCCACAGCAAAACCGCGAGGAAAAAGATGGTGACGAGCACGCCGTCGTCATCGTCGCCCTCCTCCGCCGACTTGGAGAGGTCGAAGTCATAGGCGTCGTTGGGATAGCTGACGGTCACGGTGAACCGCTCACCCTTGCCGAGGGAGCCGGTCCATGTATAGTATCCGCCGGAGTTCTCGCAGCCTGGCAGCGCGTCGAGCGCCTTGTCGCTGTTCCAGCGAACGGTCAGCTCGTCCACGCGGATGTTGTCAAACCACGAGGGCGTGAAGCTGTAAACCGTCTCCCCCTCTGCCGACGCGTCCACCTGATACATGTAGTCCTGCACCAGCTCAAATTCAATCTGCGCGACCTCTCCCGCCTTGTAGGCGCGGTCGAGGTCGATGCGGGCGTAGCTGCCGCCGTCGGAGGTGTAGCTGATCTTCTTCACCGCGCTGCTAAGGGGCGTCATGGACACATAGCGGCTGTTGGGGATGCCGATCTTCACCCAGGTCAGCGGCCCCTCGGATTTGGAGTCGAGCACCAGCCAGTCAATGTGGTAGCGCATGCGCAGCGTGGCGTCCCGATTGACGTCCACCGTGACCTCAAAGGACAATATCTCGTCCAGCTCCGCGGCGCGGGCGCAGGGCGTCAGCAGCGGGAGCAGCAGAAGCAGGCACAGGCAGACCAGAATGGCTCTTGCTTGTTTTTTCACGGTCTCACGCCTCCCTTCCCTTTTCCGTGCGGAGAATCCGAAGCGGGCATTCGCAGCGCAGCTGCGCGGAGAACTCGCGCCTCTCGCGGCACCGCGCGCCGTTCCAGATCGTCTCCCAGTCGTCGCGCAGCATATGGCCCAGCGGCTCGCCGCTCAACCAGCTCTGGCAGGGCGCCACGTTTCCTCCGGGCGTGATTGCCATATTGCTCAGGCACGCGCCGCAGTTTGGCGTGGTGATCCCCAGCTCGGCGCAAAACTCGGCGTCCACCCAGCCCGGCGAGGTGAAGCTGATCTCCATGCCGTTCGCGAAGCAGTACCTCACGCTCTCGCGCAGGATGTCGCGGACCTCCGCGTTCGTCAGCTGTAGCTGCTCGGACGCCTCCTTCGCCGCGTTGCCCGTGGTAATCAGCCCCGAGCAGGTGACGTAGCGCACGCCGCGCTCGTGCAGGAACCGCAGCGTGCTCACATAGTCGCGGTTGAGCGTGCACAGCGGCGTGTTGACGCTCAGGCTGAGCCCCGCCGCGAGCGCGTTTTCGATGCCCGCCACGGTCTCCCGGAAGTGCGGTCCGCCCACAAGCCGGTCGTGTATCTGCTCGTCGGCGGAATAGAACGTGATCTGCACGCTGTCGAGCGACGCGGCGTGGAGCTTTCGGCAGTATTCCTCCGTCAGCCGGATGCCGTTGGTATTCAGGCGCGTGATAAACCACTTGGCGTAGTCGATCAGCTCAAGCAGGTCCTCGCGCATGGTCGGCTCGCCGCCGGTGAAGGTCACCTGCGGGATACAGGCGGCGCGGCAGCGGTCAAGGATCTGCTTCCACTCCTGCGTGGTAAGCTCACTCTCCTCCGCCGCCGTCTGCCCCGCCGCGTAGCAATGGACGCACTGCTGGTTGCAGTGCCAGCGTCCCTGCGCGGTCATGGCGCTGACCATCAGGTCCATCCGGTGCGGCGCGCGCATGCGCGGCGCGTACTCGCCCATGGTGAGGTATTCGATGGGCGTGTCCGTCTCCTCGCCATACGCCACCTGCCGGAAGGTGCGCATGATCGTGCGGATGTCGTTTTCCATGCGCTTGCGTGAAATCAGCGGATAGACCTTCTTCGCCTCGGTACATGCCGCAGCGACGATGTGCTCCACATCCTCGTCGCTGACCTCCCGCCCGCTGTACTCGTTGACCGCCTTGATAAATTCCGTGAGCAGGATGCTCCACGAGGTGTTCACGGGCACCACATCCTGCCCGTTGAGGATCGCAATGCTCGCGCCGATCTCCCCGTCGCTCACCTTAGGCGGGATCAGGTGGATGCGCACGACGCCCGGGCCCTCCGGGTCCAGCGTCGTGTGGTGGACCTCGTTAAAGTTCCGGGCGGCATACGCAAGCTCCCGTTTGGATGCTTTCATCTCAAGCCCTCCCCATACTGTTTTCGCGGCGGCGGAACGTCTCAGTCCGCCGCCACGGGATATACGGCTGATATTATAACCCGCGCTCGCTCAAATGGCAATCCTTATCTGTCCGCCGTTCGTTTTATTTCAACAATTCAGCCATTTTTCGACACGCGGCATTGATTATTCTGTTGCATCATGCTATATTATTCTTATCATTTGAGCTGTTAAGAGGTACGGTTATGAACACGCCGCCGAAAGACAAGCCTCATACCGAAATCCTGGCAAGGTCCGTCCTTGTCGGCCTGATGTTGCAGGATTACGACGAGCTGATCGAGTTGGACTATGTTCACGGGCAGATGCACAACCTCAAGCATACGGAGGGGAAGCTGTTTGCCCCGGTCGCCGACGCTTCGATCGCCGACATCCGCCGGTACAGCGCGGAGCACATGATCCACCCGGACGATCTGGACCGCTATCTTGTCGAAAGCGACCCGTCGACCGTGCGCGAGCGCATGGCGCAGGACGTGCTGAATACCGATGAGCCCGGCATCCACCGGGAGCGCTTCCGCTTCAAGCAGCTCGGCGGCGGCTGGCGCTGGATGGAGCAGGTCACCGTCGTCGGCGCGTGCAACGGCGTGCCGGACGGCATGTGCTACATCTTCCTCTTTGACATTCAAGAGCAGTGTGACAAGCAGGCGCCGGACAGCGCGATACAATCCGAGCTTCCCAGGAGCGACGAGGCGGTTTTCAGCGGAAAGCGCGACGAGATGACAGGACTTCCGACGAAGGACGCCTTCTTCACCCGCGCGCGGGAGGTCCTTGCCCGCGTGGATCGGAACTGGTGCGTGCTTTCGGTCGATCTGGAGCACTTCAAGCTTTTCAACGAGTGGTACGGCCGTAAAAACGGCGACCTTCTGATCTCTCAGGCGGGCGCGCGCCTCATGCAGGCGGAGGAAACGCTCGACGGGCTGGCGTGCTACTTCGGGCAGGACGATTTTGCCCTTCTCATCCCCTACGACTCCGACCGGATCGCCGAGCTGTACGCGGACATTCACGGCCTGATTAAGGCATTTGGAAACTCGGTGGGCTTCATGCCCGCCTTTGGCGTCGCCATGGCGGACAGCGGTTGTGCCGTCGAGGATCTCTACGACCGCGCGGCGCTTGCGGCAAGATATGCCAAGGAGGATTATCACAGCCGTATCCGCACCTACGAGCCGTACATGTTCCAGCAGACGGAGCAGGACTATCAGATACTCTCGGATTTTCAGAATGCGCTCGCGGGGCACGAGCTCTTCATCCAGATGCAGCCGCAGTGCCAGATCGTCAGCAAGCGCGTGGTTGGCGCGGAATCGCTGGTCCGCTGGAAAAAGCCGAACGGCGAGATCATTTCCCCCGCTGTTTTCGTCCCCATTCTGGAGCGCTACGGCTTCGTGACCGACCTCGACAAATACGTCTGGGAGGAGGTCTGCGCGTGGCAGCACCGCTGGATCGAGGCAGGGCACACGCCGCTGCCCGTATCCGTCAACGTCTCCCAGATCGACATCTTCACCATCGACGTGCCCGCCTTTTTTGAGCAGCTCATTGAGAAGTATTCTCTTCCCACGGACGTCATCAAAATCGAGATCACCGAGTCCGCCTACGTGGACAACGACGCGGTGGTCGACACGGTCCGCCGCCTGCGGAAAAAGGGCTTTCTCGTGCTGATGGACGACTTTGGCAGCGGCTATTCGTCCCTCAACATGCTGCGCAGCCTGACCGTGGACATCATCAAGCTCGACGCGCATTTCCTCCGCATGAACGGCGAGGACAAGCACAAGGGCATTCAGATCATGGAGTCCATTGTCAACCTCGCGCGGACCATGAGCGTCCCGATCATCGTCGAGGGCGTGGAAAGCTGGGAGGAGTGCGACTTCCTCTCCGGGCTGGGCTGCCGCTACGTGCAGGGCTTCTTCTTCTATCGCCCCATGCCGGTTGAGGACTATGAGAAGCTGATCGGGGACCCGCACAACATCGACACGAGCGGCTTTCTTTTCAAAACCAAGGATCAGTTCAACACCCGCGAATTTCTGGACGAAAACGTGTTCAGCGACGCGATGCTCAACAGCATTCTCGGCCCTGTTGCGTTCTTCCTGCTGCACGGCAAGAACGTCGACATCGTGCGCTTTAACCAGCAGTTCTCGAACGAGCTCAACGCGGCGCCCGAGTTTGTTGACACGCCGAACGCTGTGCAGAATCTGGTCCTCTCGAGCGACATTCCCCTGTTCTACAACCTGTTCAAGCTCGCGGAGGTCGACCCTCTCGCCGGGTCGAACGGCGTGATCCGCTTCGTCCGCCGCGACGGGACCGTGCTTTCGCTTCAGCTTCAGCTGTTCTTTTTGGAAACCGACGGCGCCGGTAAACGCTTTTACGGCTCCATTCACGATATCACGCAGATCGCCAAGCGTGACAGCCAGATGAGTCTGCTCTCCCGCGTCTCTCCCGACAGCATCATCTTTCTCAGCCGCAGGGACGGCGACTGGACCGCACAGGTCGCGATCCACGGTCTTGCCAAGCCTCTCGGCATCAGTCAGGCGGAGCTGGAATACGAGCTCAACAATCGCAGCTTTTTCACCCGCGTCATCGAGGAGGATCGTCCGTGGATGGCGAAGCTGGTCGACCGCTCCGGCTTCCAGCTTGAGACCTTTTCGCCGCCCTTCCGCGTCAACTGCGCAAACGGCAGGCAGATCACGCTCAGCGTCGGCATCGACCTCGTGCAAGACACGAACAGCGGCGTGGACCGTCTGATGATCCTCCGCCAGGTTGCGGACAGCGCCAGGCAGGAAAAGGCGATCTGATACTGCTCTTCAACAAAACCATTTCATTCGTTTCGGCATATTTTCCGCCATGCCGTGTCGTTGTCCTTGGCGGGCGTCAGCCCGCCTGCGTCCGCCTCCTTGCCTGACGAAAAATCTGCTCGAAACTCGGTGAAAGCGTTTTATCGAAGAGTAGTATGAGCACGGCAAGCTTGCCCCTCCATGGGCTGAGACCTGGCGCCGCACAGCTTCATACATTAAAGCCCGGGACCGAAGCGTCTTAAAGTCGCTTCGGTCCCGGGTCTTATTCGGTTTCTATTCCTCCGTGTGCATTTCCAGCGGCTCTACTATTACTGGAGCTCAATCGCCAGAGGCTCGCGGACAGGAACCATCGTCTCACGTTCAAGGATAAAGACCTTGTTCGTCGTCTTTGAACTGCTGTCCAAGTACGCAGAGGGCACGCTGAACGCGCATCTCAGGACATTGCAGTCCGAATTGTTTACATTGTCAATGACATAGCCGCTCACAGCCTCGAGCATCGTGCCGTCGTCCTGATAGAACGCAGCCAGCGCGGAAAGCTTTTTCGCTCCGGAGACCAGACTGCTCTCCAAGCTGCACTCGACGATTTCCGAATCAGCGGGGACGTCAAGCATTGCGATCTTGAAGCGGAACTGGAACTGCCCAAGATCCACAGTGTCCGAAAACTTGTAGGTCGCGGTAACGGTCCGAACGCCCGCCTTGGTCCCACTCAGGGAATAGCTGAAATCGGAGTCGCTCAAAAGAAGCGTCGTCGACTCAAAACGGGCGGTAAACAGCAGCTCCGGATAATTCTCCGGCTCGGTTCCGCTCTCGTAGGCAAGGACGTCCGTAAGGTGATAGAGCTCGATCTGGTTGGGACGCTTCTCCTCGATTCTCATCACCACGGTTTTGCCGCCCAGCTTGGTTTCCGCCGTCGATTCCTTATTGACCCAGAATTGAGCGAGGCACTCTTCTTTTGCCTTCTGCGTAATATCGCTCACATTCTTCGTGATATAGACCGTCGCAAGCTTCCCGCACTTGTAGAACGCATAATCGCAGACCTTGCTGGCAGCGTCCTTCACGCGGTAGAAGCTGATCCCGGACGCGGGCGGATAGCACATCATTGCGGCATAGCCCTCGGTATAGAGCGCGCCAAGGTAGTCCGAGTCATAGCTTGTATTGTGCTTGTCCACAACAAAGCGCTCGATCCCCAGAGCACCCTTGAAAGCGTAATCTCCGATCTTGCTGACATCCTGCCCGATCTTCGCCTTTCCGTCCTCGTTGGCAGACACATCCGCGACGTTGACCGAATGGAGGAGCGGGCACTTTTCAAATGTGGACTCAGCCAACACAGTGCCGAAGGTACGGACCATTTTGACCGGTATGGTCTTATCCTCACTGGCGTTGATGCCAAACATCTTTGCAAGCGTAACAGGCTTTTTGGCTGTCGTGCCAATAAAGGGTATCGTCAGGTTCTCCAGGCCGCTGCAATCCCTAAACAGGGGCGTCCCCATACTGGTCACATTGTTGTCGATCACAAGTGTGTTCAGTGTTTCGCAGCAATCAAACGCGTCGCGCTTGATCTCGGTCGCATAGCTCTTCACGCGGTAACTGGTAATATTTGCCGCGGGCGGGCAGCAGATGAGCGCCTGATAGCCCTCCGTGTAAAGGGCTTTCTTGTTATCCGCGTCGAAGCTGCTGTTTTTCTCGTTCACAACAAACCCGGCGATCTTGATGCAGCCACGGAAAGCGCCGTCCCCGATGGAGGCAAAGCCCTTTCCGATTTTAACCGTGCCCGCAACATACTCCGAGCTGGTCCCCAAATGAATCGATTCAAGCGTCTTCAACGTGGCAAAAGCATCAGCTGCCAGCACGCCGCCGGCAGCGCGGAGACGCTGCACAGCCACATTTTTGCTGTTGCCAAACATGGAGGCGAGCGTGACGCCTTTGTCGGCACTCGTGCCGACAAAGGGGATGCTCAGCTCCGTAATACCGGTGCAGCCGTTGAAAACGCCGGTTCCCATTGCCGTCACCTGGTCGCTTATGCTGAGCTTTTCCAGATTCACGCAGTTATTAAACGCATACTCGCTGACCGCGGTCGTTGCTGCTGCCTCCACGCTGTATTCTGTGATTTCCGACGCGGGCGGGAAGCAGACCAGCGTTCCAAGCCCCTTGGTATAGAGCGCCTTGGCTTCATCCGCCTGATAGTAGGCATTGTCCTTATGCACCACAAAGCAGGCGATCTTATCGCAGCCCTTGAACGCGCGGTTGCCGACGGTTCCCGCGTTCTTTCCGAAGCGGACGGTTCCCGGCAGCAGCTCCGCCGTATTGCTGACTGCGATATAAATACTCTCCAGATTGACGCCCTTGGAAAAGACATCGTCTGTCAGCACGCCGCCGGAAACGCGGATCGTTTGCAGCGCTTTCTGGAAGACTTCATTTCCCAGATATTCGAGCGTCTTCCCGACCTCCGGCGTCTGCCCGATAAAGGGGATCGTCAGATCCTTCAGCGCCTCGCATCCGTAGAAAACGTTTTTCCCAATCATTTCTACATCGTTGCTCAGCGATACGCTGGCGAGGTTCTTGCATCCATAGAACGCTTTTTCGCCGATCGACATCTTCGACGCCTTGGTAACGGTCACCGTCTCAAGGCCGGTCGCGTTTCTGAACGCCTCCGTCATAATGTTGTTGCAGTTCCCGTCGAAAACGACCTTCTTGATCTCTGTGCAGCCATTGAAAGCTCTGGTGAGTACTTCGGTCACGGACGAGGGAACCGTATAGCTTTCTGCCTGCTTGCCCGCCGGGAAGACGCACAGCTTTTCCATATTTTTGCTAAACAGAACTCCATCCACACTGCGGAAGGATGTGTTCCCATCAGCGACTTCGAATTTCTCGAAATTGGCGCAGCCATAGAATGCATCGGTTCCAATCACGCCGACATTTACGCCCAAATAAATACTCTTTATCGTTTTGTTGTCTTTAAATGCATTGGCATAAATTCCAAGCACCTTGTATTCCTGTCCGTTAAAGCTCACCGTGTCAGGAATACGCACTGCACCGTTCGTGCCGGTGTAGCCGCTATCGACCCACGCTTCATATGAGCCGCCGTTCTGCTTGAGGTCGAAGGTCACTCCCTGGAAGTTTTTGTACTTGCCGTCGACATATTCCAGATTCTTAAAATCGCCGTCTTCATATTCCACGCCGTCCTGCTTCAGGTCGTACTTATTGCCGTTTGCATCCTCAAGGGGCTCAAATTTCCAGCCCTGGTCCTGGCTGCTGTCCGGCCATCCGATATTGCCGGCATGATAAACGGCAGTAAACAGGCCGCTTCCGGAGCTCTTGAAAACATCATTTCCAAGCGTCGGCTTATCGCCCAGAAACTCCGCCTTCTCCAATCCGGGAAGCTTTGCAAACGCACTGTTTCCGATTGTCGTCACACCGGAGCCGATCGTGGCCTCGCGCAGGGCGGTATACCCCGCGCTGGCAAACGCGGACGCCGGTACACTCGTGATCCCATTGTCAACAACGACCGAGCAGATGCTCTCTCTCAAGGCATACCACGGGTAATATGTCGCGCTTTTTGCCTGAATATCGCCAATGCCGGTAATCAGGAGCTTGCCATCTTCATACAGGAACCACTGGGCATGCGTGCCGCAGGTCCCCTGTCCGTTTTCCGCGACGGCCTTGGCGGTCGCCACGTACGACTGGTCCAGCGTAAACAGAATTTCAGCGACATTTCCAATCGTGCACGTGTTTTTCAAAACGGGACCGCCGTTGACGAGGACCGCTGCATTGCTCAGTTCATAGCCGGTCTTGGGAACCGCGGCCACGTGAACCTGCGCGCCTTTCTTTTCATAGACCGCCGCGTCGGTGACGATCTCCGCCTTGTCATATTCCGTGATCGTCACACGGCAAAGCTCGTCGACGCTGTCCAGATAGATCCTCTCGCGCGACTTGAAGAAAACATTGTTATAAAAGGCCGAATTCTCTGCCCCCACAAAATACGCCTTTTTCACCGGAGCAGAGCTGTAGAATGCGCCGGAGTTGATCGTTCCGAGCGACGGGGTATCAAAAATCACGCATTCCAGCGCCTTCAAGTCGGCAAAGGCATTTCCCTGAATCGTTTTGATTCCCCCGGTCAAGCGCAGGACACGAACGTCGGCGGCAAACGTATTCCATGTAGCCCGCGCCGATGTGTCAACGGTCCCGGTTTGCGAGCCGTCCGTCACTGCGCACGTAACGGTCAGGGTATCCGCCCCGTCATACTGCCATGTCACGTCCGTGCCGCACGTTCCGTCAGCCGCGGGGCTGAACAAAACCACCGCGTCCGTGGTTCTCTGGGCAATATCCATGCTGTTGTGCTCCGTCGCCGCGTATGCGCGCGGCATAAGCGGCGTCGCAAGGCACAGCGCAGCCATCAGCCCACACACCGTCTTTCTCATTCTCTGTCCTCCTGTGCACCTTTTTGTTGTTTTCGGATGCTCCGCAGCGCATCCGCCTTTGGAGCCCCCTCGCATCACATATGGCTATTCTATCAGTTTAAATAACATTGTCAACACATTATTGTCAATACATTATACTTTTCGGTTTTCCGCCATCAGCTCGCGGATCTCCTCCATCGCCCGCTCGTAAAACACGCGGAAACCGAGGCTGCGTTCCAGCGGGTCGCCCCCGGCGCGGAGGGAATCACAGTGGCGCACCTCGACGCCGAGGACGCGCAGCAGCTCCTCCTTCTCGTTGATGCGCCCCGGCTCCAGCCGCTCGGCGGGCGCGAAGAACCACGTCCGCCCGGTCTGCGCCCGCTCGCGCTTTTTGCGGTTCAGCAGCCACCACAAATCGAACTCCGAGACGTCGAAGCCGAAGCCGAGCACGTAGACGTCCCCGAACAAAAACGCGTCCGCCCAGCTTTTGATGCGCGGCGTCTCCCCGCGTTCCTGCTCGCGGCGGTAGCGCGGCCCCTCCGCCTTGACGTAGCTGGATATCTTCTCCAAAAGGTTCGCATAATAATAGTGCCCGAGGATCATGCTGTCCGGCTTTCTGCCCTCGCCGTGGATGTGCCACACCTTTGTCTGCCGCCCCTGCCAGTCCAGAATGCCGTAGGTATAGAACAGGTAGCGCGCCTCCGCCTGGCTGCTGGCGTCTGTGTGCCGCATCATGTGCCGGAGCATGGCGTCGCTGAGGTGCAGATCGCTCTGCGTCGCCTGTTCCAGCTCATAGCTGAAATTTGTCGTCAGGATATGGTCGAAATCCATCTCGATCAGCCTGCGCAGCATCTCCACATGCCCGGGGTCGCCGAGCTTGCCGTACAGGATGTCTCCCACGCGGCGCAGCGACTCGCCCATGGTGTCCCCCGTGACGAGTATCGCGCGCAGAGGCATCGGCAGATGCAGCTCGCAGTCCTCCGGCAGCGAGCTGTTGCAGGAAATGTCCCGGATCAGCTGGCCCCACGAGCCTCCGCCGAAGGCGCGGTTGATTCCGTTCCCCAGCAGGAGGACCTGCGGGCGCACGGTTTCATGCTCCGTCTCGAACATGCTCTCCGCCTCCCTTATGATTTGCGTTTTTTCAGACATGGTATGCAGCCATATTTTGCGGCGGCCCAGCAAGGGGTGAGCGAAATGGCGGTCGTTGGTAGAATAGCCGCTTCGCGGCTATTCTACCACAGCGCCGCAAAAAAGTACAGCCATTTTGCCTGTCTTACTTGCGTTTACCTTCCGAGAGAGTTATAATGCTTTTCTAAACTTGGAAAGGAGGGCCGTATCATGGAATTCTTCCGTTGCGACAACCCGGACTGCGGCTTTCTGATCGAGGGGCCGGAGCCGGAGGAATGCCCGCACTGCGGAGAGACTATGCTTCTCCCCGTGGATGAGGACGAGCTTTCCGGCCGCGACTGGGTGGAGCTCTACGAGCACGCGCAGGAGGATGGCGCAGACGATAAGGCGCTGCGCTATTTGGAGCACGCCGTCGAGCTTGACTATCCCGCCGCCATCTACCGCATGGGCGTTTGCCACCTGCTCGGACAGCTGGGACTGGAGCAGAACGACCAAAAGGCAATCGAATATTTCCGCGCCGCCTCGGAGCTGGGCGACCCCGTCAGCTGGTGCGCGCTGGGGCAGCTCTATCAGGAGGGCAGAGGCTTCGACCGCGATCCCGTTCAGGCGGCGAAGCTGTTCCGCCGCGCCGCGGAGGCGGACTACGCCCCCGGCATCTGTGCTCTCGGTCTGTGCTATGAGACCGGCGACGGCGTCGAACAGAGCTGGGACGAGGCGACCCGCCTCTATCGCAGCGCCGCGGACATGGGCAATCCCCGCGCGCAGTGCAACCTCGCCTGGTGCTACGAAAACGGCAAGGGCGTCGGGCAGAGCTACGGCGAAGCCGTCTACTGGTACTCAATGGCAGCCGAGCAGCGCTATCCCCGTGCGCTGTGCAATCTCGGCATGTGCTACGAATACGGCACGGGCGTCGCGCAGAGCTGGGACCGCGCCGCAAAGCTTTACAAAGCCGCGGCGGAGCTCGACTATCCGCCCGCGCAGTGCAATTACGCCTGGTGCTGCAAGGAGGGCAAGGGCGTCGAACGCGACGTCTCCCGCGCGCTCTCACTCTACGAAACTGCGGCGGAGGCGGGGGACGGACGCGCCCTGTGCTCGCTCGGGCTCTGCTATGAGCTGGGCGAGGGCGTGAAGAAGGACGCAAAAAAAGCGGTCGAGTTCTATCGCCGCTCCGCGGACACGGGGCACCTCGCCGCCTTCTGCATGCTTGGCCTGTGCTACGAGACCGGCTCCGGCGTCGAGCAGAGCTGGGAGACCGCCGTCAAATACTACCGCCGTGCCGCGCAGGACGGGCACGCCCGCTCGCAGGGCAATCTCGGCTGGTGCTATGAGCACGGCAAGGGCGTCGAGCAGGACCTGGAAAAGGCGGTCTATTGGTACTCGATGGCAGCCGAGCAGAAGGACCCGCGCGGCCTGTGCAGTCTCGGTTTGTGCTACGAGACCGGCTCCGGCGTCGAGCAGGATTGGGATAAGGCGGTCCGGCTCTACGCTGCCGCGGCGTTCATGGGCTATGCCCACGCGCAGTGCAACCTTGCCTGGTGCTATGAAAACGGCAAGGGCGTCGAACGCGACATGGATAAGGCGCTGGAATGGCTCCGCAAGGCAGCCGAAAGCGGCAGCGCCCGCGGGCAGTACAATCTGGGCTGTTGCTATCTCAACGGCGAAGGCGTGAAAAAAGACGTCCCCGAAGCGCTCCGCCTGATCCGCGAGGCGGCGCGGCAGGACTACCCCGCCGCCCTCTGCAAGCTCGGCCTCTGCTACGAGATGGGCGAGGGCGTCGCGCAGAGCTGGCGGACCGCCGCCGCGCTCTATCACAGCGCCGCCAAGGCGAACTATAGCCCCGGGATCTGCAATTACGCATGGTGCCTCGAATACGGCAAGGGCGTCAAAAAGGATCTGGCCTCCGCGTACGTCTGGTTCAAGCGGGCGGCAGAGACGGGGTTCCCCCGCGCGCTCACCCGCATCGGGCTCTTTTATGAGATGGGCGAGATGGTCCCCCAGAGCTGGGACAAGGCGATCGAGTACTACCGCCGCGCCGCGGAGGCAGACTACGCCCGCGCCCAGTGCAATCTGGCGTGGTGCTACGAAAACGGCAAGGGCGTCGAACAGAGCTGGACCGAGGCGGTACGCTGGTACCGCAAGGCGGCCGACAACGGGCTCGCCCGCGCCCAGTGCAGCCTCGGCTGGTGCTACGAGCACGGCAAGGGCGTCGAGCGCGACCGCGAGGAGGCGGTGCGCTGGTACGCCGCGGCGGCGGAGCAAGATCACGTCCGCGCGCAGTTCAATCTTGGCAGGTGCTATGAGTACGGCTTTGGGGTCAAGCGCGACACCGAGCGCGCCGCGAAATGGTACCAAAAGGCGGCGGACGAGGGCTTTGACCCGGCGAAAAACGCGCTCAAGCGCCTGGAACACCCGGACGCGCCGATCCCCAAGCCCCCGGCACCCAAACAGCCGAAGAAAAAGGGCGGTCTGCTGGGCTGGCTGTTCCAGTGACAGCCTGCCGCGCAGCCATGCAGAGTGACATAATTCTCCCAAATTTTCACATTTTTCTTCGCCTGAGGGCGACATAACAGCCAAGATTGAAAGAAAAATGAAAGAAAAGAAAAATTTTTGCGGAATTGCTCTTGACAACTCCTATAAAATGGGCAATAATTCCGTTGTGTCTCGCGAAAACAATTATACTGGAGGAAACAAACATGAACAAGACAGAACTCATTGCCGCTATGGCTGAGAAGAGTGAGCTTACCAAAAAGGACGCCGAGAAGGCTCTTACTGCGTTTCTGGAATCCGTCGAGGAGGCCCTGAAGGGCGGCGACAAGGTCCAGCTCGTCGGCTTTGGCACCTTCGAGGTCAAGGAGCGCGCCGCGCGCACCGGCATCAACCCCCAGACCAAGAAGCCGGTTGAGATCGCCGCTTCCAAGGCTCCCTCCTTCAAGGCCGGCAAGGCTCTCAAGGACGCTCTGAACTGATTCATTTCCTTAAACAAAAAATCCCCAAATCCTCACGGATTTAGGGATTTTTTATTATGCTGTGCGACTGAAGGGGCCTTACAGGACCTCGATCCCATTTTCGGTCTCGCGGCAGATGACCTCGTCGCCGATGTAATAGGTCTCGTAGTGCGCCCAGGTCACAGGGATTTCCTTCACACCGTTCGGGGTTTCCAGCTCGAACAGGTAAATCGGCTCGTCCTTCCCGTCAACGTGATGGGAATACTTATTTTTCAGCGTAAACGCGACGGTGTCGTCCGCCTCTGCCGGTGCGCCCTCAGCCTCCGCGGAGGCGCTCTCCGGCTCCTGCGCGGGTTCGTCCGGCGTCTTCTTGTCCCGCTCCACGGTGACGGACAGCTCCACCTTGTCGAGCAGCTTCACGGCGGCATACGCGCCCGCGGCAAGCACCACGGCAAGCCCAAGCTTCGTTCTCTTCTTCATAGCGATTCCTCCTTAAAAATGATAATCTCTTGCGTTCTCGGCGGTAAACACGACCCGTTCCGGCAGCATGACGACGCCGCTGTTGACCGGGCGCGTCTCCGCCTCCGGGTCCAGAATGCTGTTGGCAAGCAGCTCCACGCTGCCGATGAGTGGGATGTTGACGACCTCGCCGACGTGGACCTCATTCCCCGCCGCAAGCCACGCCGCGAGGTAGCAGCTCATGGCGCTCTGCATCCCGCAGTCCCACAGGCCCCAGCGCGTACAGACGCCCGCGCTGAGATAGGCGAGCATCGACGACGGCTGGCAGAAGCCCGTAATCGTCACGTCCGCGGCGGTCATGCCCATGTCCATCGCAGCGTGGCACATGCCGGTGAGCGCGGCAGGGTCGCCGCACAGCACCAGATCGACGCCCGGGCACTCCTCCAGCGCCCTCTGCCCCGCGGCGACCGCGCCGCCGGACTCGCCGTCGGCGTAATACGGTCCGTCATACTCCACCCACGCGGGATAATTGTCCCGGATATACTCCTTCGCGGCGGCATACCACGCCTTCGTCTCGGCGTTGTCCTCCTGCGAGGCGTTCCAGATGTACAAAATCTCCTCCGATACGTCCTTTTCTCGCTCCCGGAGCGAGGTGACGCCCATCTCGACCAGCATGGAGCTGAGCACGCTCGCCGTCCCCTCCGAGACCGCCAGCGCCCGGACGTCCGACGCCGTGTCCGCGCCCCAGGTGCAGACGCAAATGCCCGCGTCCGTCGCCTCTCTGAGCTTGTCCCGAAGCGCCGGGACGTCGTCGGACGCGACGCAGATAGCACTCACGCCCTCGTCCATCGCCTGCTGTATGGCGGCGGTCTGCCCCAGCTCGTCCGCGCAGCGGAGCTCCAGCCCCCACTGTGCGGCATAGCTCTGCGCGCCCGACTTCGCGGCGGCGTACAGGGGATCGTCCGCCGCGCCGGGGATCAGCGCGACGCGCATCCCGTCCACGGGACTCAGCGGCGCGGCAGCGCTGGCCGCGTCGGAATTCACAGTATCCGCGCCGCCGTTTGCGGCGCTGTTTCCACTATCATCAGGCTGTTCCGTCTTCCCGCCGCAGGCGCAAAGCGAGAGCATCAGACAGAAGACCATGAGAAACGGCAAGGCCCTTTTCATGCAGTTTTCCTCCAAAATATCGTAAACAGCGCTGCGTAAACGCGCGCCGAAAAGCATCCGTCAATAGACTAAGGTTTAGTTTATCGCCTGAGCCGCCCTTTGTCAATATTCTATTCGTTCCATAAGTGAACCATTCGCGTCCTGCACGGTCATATTTTTTCTATTGCAAATATTGCCCCGTTCCCATATAATTTCCTCGTATTTTCACCGTCGGGCGCGGCGCGCCCGGAAGGGAGCGGTATGCCGAAACAGCAGATCGACAAAAAATACCTGCGTGAATTCTTCAAGCTCGGCGAGGGCGAGTCCGCCGAGCGCGAGCTTGTCCGCATTGCCAAGGGGCTGGAGCGCCTGCAATTCGAAAACGGGCAGGATATCTGCACCATAGACGACGAGCCGGACGGCATGTACTTTTTGGAGTCCGGCACCGCCGCGGTGCTCAATCGGGAGGGCACGCAGATCAACCTGATGCGCGACGGGCAGTACTTCGGCGAGTACGCCGTACTTGCCCAGTCGAGGCGGCTTTCGACCGTCCGCTCCGTCGGGCGCACGGTGGTCTATCGCATGCGCAACGAGGAGCTGCTGCGAACGCTGCAACGTCACCCGGACGTCTACGGCGAGCTCATCAAGCGCGTTTACAGCCAGGTTTCGAACAAGCATGCCCAGCTCAATCTGCTTACGAGCATGCGGCGCGGCATTTTGCAGGTCCCCGGTCAGGAGACCCCGATGTCCCCCAAGCAGATGCTGCTCAATTACGGCGCGGTCGCGCTCATTTTCCTGCTTGCGGTGCTGCTCGCGCCGAAGCAGAGCGCGGTGCCCGTCTTCATCATCCCGATGGTGTTCATGCTCGCCTACGTCCTGCACAGCAGGCGCACGCTGGGCTCGCTGATCGTGTCCGGCATGCTCGCCGCGCTGCTCGCGCTGAACAGCGGGCTGTGTGCAGGCTACACCGATGCGCTGCTTGCGACGATGTCCGCCCCGGACAACGCCTTCACCGTGCTGGTGATGGCGCTGATGGGCAGCGTCGTCACGCTGATCGAGGCGTCCGGCGCGGTGACGGCGTTCAAAAAGCGGATGGCGGAGACGGTGCACGACAGGACGCACGTCCGCCTTGCCGCGGTCGGCATCCTCGCGCTGACCGCCATCGACGACTGCCTGAACATGCTCTGCGCCTCCGCCAGCCTGCGCACGGTATCCAAGGAACAGCGCGTGCCCCGCGAGGAGATGGCGCTGCTGTTGAGCCTGCTGCCGACGGTGCTCTGCTCGTTCCTGCCGTTCTCCCTCTGGGGCATCTTCGTGATCTCCAACCTCAACGCCGCCACCTCCGGGCAGGGCGTCGCGCTGTTTGTCAAGTCGATCCTCTACAACTTCTTCTCGCTGGCAACCGTCGCCGCCATGCTCGCCTTCTGCTTTGGGAAGCTGCCGCTCACCCGCGTGCTGCGGGAGGCGCAGCAACGCGTGGAGAATGGCGGCAAGCTTTGGCCCGCGGGCTCGGAGCGGTATCTGCCTCACGACGACGGCGAGATCTGGGGCCGCCTGCGCAATCTGCTGCTGCCCGTGCTCGCGCTGGGCGTCGCGTCGGTCACGCTGCGCAGCCTCCGCAGCGGCAGCGTGGTGCTAGACAGCGCCTGCGGCCTGGTGGCGACGCTCGTGTTCATGTTCTTCCTCTACTGCGCGCAGGGGCTGATGTCGCCCGAGACCTTTTTGGAGCATATGGTCTCAGGCATGCAGAGCATGCTGCTGCCCATCATCCTCTATCTTTTGACCATGTGCTTCTCCACGCTGCTCGAGCAGGAGGCGATGGGCAGCTTTTTCGACTCCGTGGTGTCGTTCATGGCGCCCGTCGCCCCCTTTGTCCCCGCGCTGCTGTTCCTGCTCTTCACCCTGCTGACGATGGCGCTTGGCTCCTCCTGGGCGATGTACGTCATCGGCTTTCCCGTCGCGCTGCATATCGCGCGCAGGGCGGGGCTCGATCTCCCGCTCTGCTTCGGCGCGGTCTGCGCGTCCGGCATCGCGGGTGAAAAGCTCTGCGTCTTCACTGGGGACAGCCTCAGCGTCGGCACGGCAATCGGCTGCGCGCCGCGCACGGTGCTCTCCGTGCGCCTGTCGTACGCCATCCCCATCTCGGTCGCCTCGCTGCTGCTCTACACCGTCGCCGGGTTCATGACCCGGTCGTAAGCTGCGTTTATTTAGTAAGCGAATTTAACATATGCGCTCGCTTACTATATCAGCCATATTTCGCGGTTGCCGCGTGGCGGCGAGCGAAATGGCGATCAATATGTTATAGTAAATGCAAATAATATTTGCGTTTGCTACAGCAGGACCGGCTGTATCTGCCGACCCTCCAGCGCCGCCTCCGCCGCCGCCTCGATCTGCTCGAAATCCGCGATCAGAGAGGTCGGCTTCGCGGAGGCGTTGTCCTGCCCGAAGGGGACGAAATAGTAGTTTTTTCGGTTCAGCAACGCCGCGATATTTGGCGCGCTCGCGCTCAGTCCGTCGTTCGTCGCGATTGCCAGCACCACGGGCTTTCCGTTGCGCAAATGCGACTTTGCCGCCATCGTCACAGGCCCGTCGGTGATCCCATTGCAGAACTTGGCGAGCGTATTGCCGGTGCACGGCGCGATCACGAGCGCATCCATGGCGTTCGAGGGCCCCAGCGGCTCCGCCTCGACGATGGTGCGCACCGCGCGCCGACCCGCGAGGCTCTCCAGGCGCTCGATCAGGTCCTCCGCCGTGCCGAAGCGCGTGTCGTACCGCGCCGCGTTTTCCGACAGAATGGGGATCAGCTCGTGCCGCTCCGCAAGCTGCTCGTAGATCTTCAGGATGTTCGGATGGTTACAAAAGGAACCGCAGACCGCAAAACCCAGCTTCATGTTTCTTCCCTCCAAATTCGATATAACGTGTCCCGGATCGCCTGCGCCGCCGTCTCGGGGGCGTAACGCCCCGGCAGTCCCGGCGCGCGAATATAGGCAAGCCCCAGCCGCTCCGCCGCCTCCGCGTCGACGCCCGGCAGGGACGCAAGCTCGATCACGACGCAGTCACGCGGCAGCTCGCGCAGCAGCGACTCCGGCAGCACCATGTGCGGCACGGTGTTGAACACGGCGCGGAAGTCTCCGAGCTTTCCCGCGAGCCCTTCCGTATACAGCGGCGCGCAGCCCAGCGCCTCGATCCACGCGAGGTCGCTGCTCTTGCGCGCGCTGACGCTCACCCGCGCGCCCAGCGCGGCAAGATTTCGCGCCAGCAGCTTGCCGATGCGCCCGAAGCCCACGACAAGGCAGGGCGTGCCGTGCAGGGTCACGCGCAGGCGCTCCATTGCAAGCGCAAGCGCGCCCTCCGCCGTCGGTATGGCATTCCGAACCGCCAGCGCCTCGTCCGCAAGATAGTCGGTGAGCCGCAGTCCCAGCGCCTCCGCGCGATGACGCTCCGCCTCCGGCACCGCGCCCGCGTAGGCAGGCGTCTCCGGGCGCAGGCGCGGCCACAGCTCGGCAAGCGGAAGCGGCGTACCGTTCAGCCGCCCACCCTTTGCCAGCGGCGCGGGCAGGATCACGCGCGCCGCCTCCGTCGCCTCTCCGGGACGGCCCGTGTCCGGCGCTCCCGCGACGCTCCACGTTCTCACCTCATACCCGTCCTCCGCGAGCAGCCGCGCGAGATGCGCCATGCGCGCGTCGCCGCCGAGAAAACCGATCGTTTCGATATGGCATTCCCCCTTTTCCGTCCAGTCTATGCCCCCGGCGCGCAAGGGGTGATTGCGGGAACGCGAAAACTGTGCTATAGTGGGTGAAAACTGTTCAGGGAGGACGCTCATGCGCTACCCATTTCTGCTTTTTGACGCGGACAACACGCTCTTTGACTTTGACCGCGCCGACCGCTACGCCTTTGGGATGACCTGCCAGTCCGTGGGGCTGGAATACACCGAGGAGCTGCATAACCGCTACCGCGTTCACAACGACGTGTGCTGGACGATGTTCGACCGCGGCGAGGCGACGAAGGACTTCATCGTGCTTGAGCGCTTCCGCCGCTTTTTTGCGGAGCTCGGGATCGACGCCGACCCCGCCGAAGCAAACAAGGCGCAGCTCGCGGCGCTGTCAACCTGCGCGTTTCCCATGCCGCATTCGATAGAGGTCTGCCGAACGCTCGCCGAGACGCACCGGCTGTTCCTCATCACGAACGCGGTCGCTTCCGTGCAGCGCGGACGGCTCGCGCGCGCGGAGATCCGACCCTATCTTGAGGCTGCGTTCATCTCCGAAGAGGCGGGCGCGCAGAAGCCGACGCGGGAATATTTTGACTATGTCTTCTCCCACATCGACGGCGTCACGCGCGAAAACTGCCTCGTCATCGGAGACTCGCTCACCAGCGACATTCAGGGCGCGAACGACTACGGTCTCGCCTGCTGCTGGTTCAATCCCAGGCACGCGCCGAATCCGAACGGACTGCGCGTCGACTACGAGATCACCGACCTGCGCGAACTCTTTAAGATTGTATAAAAAGCTCCGGACCGCCGAGTTTTTTGCTCACTGAACCGGTCCGGAGTCTTTTTGTTTCATTTTGGAGAGCCGCCGCGCCGTCACCTTGTATAGGCGACGATATCGTCGTCGATCTCTCTGGTCGCGTAGGCGTTGAGCGACCAGTCGGCGCGCGCGCCAGCCAGATACTCGTAGTAGCCCTGCGCGCCGATCATCGCGCCGTTGTCGCCGCACAGCGAAAGCGGCGGGAGATACAGCCTGCACCCTGCCCTGTCGCAGGCGGCCTGCAGGTCCGCGCGCAGAAACGAATTTGCCGCGACGCCGCCCGCCGCGACGACTGTCTTTCGCCCGCACAGCTCCGCGGCGCGGATCGTCCGGGGCACCAGCTCGTCCGAGACCGCCTGTGTGAAATCCCGCGCCAGCGCCGCGCGGTCGAGCGGCCTGCCCGTCTGCTCCGCGTTGTGCGCCAGATTGACCACCGCGGTCTTTAGCCCGGAAAAGCTCATATCCAGCTCGTGCCCCTCGATCTTCGCGCGCGGCAGCTCGTAGACGCCGCCCTCGCTCTGCCGTGCCAGCTCGTCCATCGGCTTGCCGCCAGGGTACGGAAGCCCCAGCACGCGCGCCGCCTTGTCGAAGCACTCCCCCGCCGCGTCGTCCCGCGTCGCGCCGACGAGCTTAAAATCCGTATAGCCCGCCACGTCGACGAGCAGCGTGTTGCCACCAGACATGCACAGCGCGAGAAACGGCGGCTCCAACTCCGGGAACGCGAGGTAGTTCGCCGCGATGTGCCCGCGGATATGGTGCACCGGGATCAGCGGCACGCCGAGCGCGAAGGCAACGGACTTGGCGAAGTTCAACCCCACCAGTACAGCGCCGATCAATCCCGGCGCATAGGTCGCGGCGACCGCGTCGATCTCCTGTTTTGTCACGCCCGCGTCCGCGAGCGCCCGGTCAGTGAGGGCGGAAATCGCCTCGACATGCTTGCGCGAGGCGATCTCCGGCACCACGCCGCCGTAGAGCGCGTGCATATCCGCCTGTGAGGCGATGGCGTCGGAGAGCACCCTTCTTCCGTCCTCCACGACCGCGACGGCGGTCTCGTCGCAGGACGATTCAAATGCCAAAATCTTCATGTCTCTTCCTTCACTTCCAGCCACGGGGTCTTTTTGGGCACGCCCATCGACGGCTCCCATGGTATCTTGATGAATTGATTGTACAGCAGCTTCGGAAAGCGGCTGCGGTAGGTCGCCTGATGCGCCGCGCACAGCTCCTCGTCCGCAGGCGTGCGGTCCGCCCAATAGAGCGTGTGGTAGGGCACGCCGAACACGCAGGTGTCGTAACACGCCTGCCGCGCTCCGTTGCGCCGGTAAAAGCCAAGGCGGCGCTCCGCCATGGCGGTATCCGGCGCGTAAGCCGCGATCTCCGACTCACCGAAGAGCACGTTCCCGCGCTCCGCCTCGACCAGCTTTTGGATCAACAGCGAGCCAAGCCCGTCGTTGCGGCGCGAGCTCGTCACGCAGAGGTAGTCGAACAGGCAGAAGCCCGGCACATACGTCCACAAAAATGCCGCGCCGACGATCTCGTCGCCTTCGAAAAGGCACCACGGGCGGTACTCGCCGCGGCGCAGCTCCGCGCGCATCTCCCGCAGCGGCTTGAGCTCCGCCGGGGGAAACGCCGCAGCAAGGTCGCGCTTATAGATCTCCGCCAGCTGTTCCTCCGTCGCCAGCTTCATTTCCATCATCCGTATCGTCTCCAAACACTTTTGTCATTATGATCGCATCCTCCCTGGGATGCTCGTAGTAGTTCGTGCGCCGTCCGACGCCGCGGAAGCCGCGGCTGCCGTAGAGCGCGATGGCGGCGTAGTTTGACGCGCGCACCTCCAACGTCAGGAAAGCAAGCGCGTTGCCCTCCGCGAAGTTGATGAGCACGTCGAGCAGCGCGCCCGCAACGCCGCCGCGCCGGGACTCCGGGCGCACGGCGACGTTGGTGATATAGCCCTCGTCCGCCACAACGTACAGCCCCGCGTAGCCCACGACGCTGCCGTCCTCCTTGTCAAGCGCCACCAAATACGCCGACATGGCGTTGTCCAGCTCCTCGGCAAGCATATTGCGCGACCACGGGTCGGAGAAGCAGACGCGCTCAAGCGCCGCAACCTCGTCCAGATGGTCGTGCGTCATCAGCGTGATGCTGACTTCCTTTTTCAAGTGCTCCATAACCTCACCCCTTTGCCTCCAGCCAGCTCCTGCCCCAGTGCGCCTCGGCGGTCAGTGGGACGGAGAGCTCCATCACGTGCTCCATCTCCTCCGTCAGCAGCGCGGCGGTCCTCTCCGCCTCGTCCTCCGGGCACTCGACGATCAGCTCGTCGTGGACCTGTAAGATAAGCCGTCCGTGCATGTTCTCCCTGCGCAGGCGCTCGTCCACGCGGACCATTGCAAGCTTGATGATGTCCGCCGCCGTGCCCTGAATGGGCATGTTCAGCGCCACGCGCTCGCCGAAGGAGCGCGTCTGGAAGTTTGTCGCCGCCAGCTCGGGCAGCGCACGCCGCCGGTGCATCAGCGTCTCGACCCAGCCCGCCGCCTTCGCCCGCTCGACCACGCTGGTCATATAGTTCCGCACGCCCGAGAAGCGCGCGAGATAGTTTTCGATATACTCCTTCGCCGCCGCGACGCTCACGCCGATATCCTGCGCAAGCGAAAACGCGGAGATGCCGTACACGATGCCGAAGTTGACTGCCTTAGCGTGGGAGCGCAGCTCGCGCGTGACCTGCTCCATCGGCACGCCGAACGCCTGCGAGGCGGTGACGGTGTGGATGTCCTCGCCGCTTCGAAACGCCTCCTGCATGGTCTTGTCGTCCGCGATGTGCGCGAGCAGGCGCAGCTCGATCTGCGAGTAGTCTGCATCGACGAGGACGCAGCCCGCCGCGGGCACGAACATGCGGCGGAACTCGCTGCCCAGCTCCGTGCGCGTGGGGATATTCTGCAAATTCGGCTCACGGGAGCTCAGCCGCCCCGTGTCCGTGACCGTCATCTGGAAGCTGGTGTGGATGCGCCCGTCCGGGGCGATGACCTTCAAAAGCCCGTCACAGTAGGTTGACTTGAACTTTGCGACCTGGCGGTATTGCAGGATATCCTCGACGATCGGATGCTCCCAGCGCAGCTTTTCCAGCACGTCCGCGTTGGTGGACCAGCCGGTCTTGGTCTTTTTGCCGTGGGGCAGCTCAAGCTTTTCAAACAGGATCGCGCCGAGTTGCTTGGGCGAGTTGATGTTGAACGTCTCGCCCGCCGCGTCATAGATGCGCCCCTCCAGCTCCTTCACCCGCGTTTCCATCCGCGCGCCGAAGTCCGCGAGCGCCTTGCGGTCGACTAGGCAGCCAGCGGTCTCCATGCGCGCGAGCACCGCGCACAGCGGAAGCTCCGCGTCGTAGTAGAGCGCATGCAGCTGTTTTTCCTCGATCGCAGGTTTCAGCGCGTCATAGAGCGCATCCACGGCGGCGCAGTAGCTGTGGAAAGCCGTCTCCGCAGCAAGCCGGTCGCCCAGCATGGAAAACGCCTCCGGCTCCAGATGCGCCGGTTTGGCGAGCTCCTGATGAAAGTAGGAGACAAACAGCTTGTCGATCTCATAGCTGCCCGCCGTCGCGTCGACAAGATACGCGGCGAGCGCCGTGTCGAACACAAAGCCCTCAATCGGCAGATCGTTTTCCAGCAGCGCGCGCATGAGGTCCTTGACGTTGTGCGAGACCTTTCTGATATCCGCCGAGAAGAGCGCGCGCAGCAGCGCGGTCCAATCGCCCTCGTAGCGGTCGGAGAACAGCTCGGCGGAATACGCCGTCGCCTCGCCTGTAACGCAATCGACGATAACGCCGGAAAGGTCCGGCAGGGCAAGCACCGTCACATGCTCCGCCGCGCGCCACCATTCGAGCGCGCGCGCCGCCTGTTCCTCCGTGACCAGCGGCTCCGCCGTCACGGTGCATTCACTCTCCGGCTTCTCCACGGCGGTAGAAATATCCGACGGCGGCGTGAGCCTCCACGCCTCGATCAGCTTGTTGAATTCCAGCTTCAGAAACAGCGGATAGAGCTTGTCGGAGGGCGCTTTTCTCAGATTCTCCGCCGGGTCGAAGGGAAGCGGCGCATCGGTCAGGATCGTCGCGAGGCGGTGGGAAAGCTGCGCGCTCTCCTTCCCCTCCGCAAGCTTTTTGAGCGCGGCGGGCTTTGCCTCGACGTCCGGCAGCTTTTCATAGATCGCGTCGACGGTCCCGTATTTGCGGATCAGCTCCATTGCGGTCTTCTCGCCGATACCGGGCACGCCGGGATAGTTGTCGCTGCTGTCGCCCATGAGTGCCTTGAGGTCGATGATGTGCGCCGGGTCGAAGCCGTACTCCTCCCGGAACGTCTCCGGTGTCATGTCCTTTGTGGTCGTCTGCCCCATGCGCGTGGAGACCAGCTTGACCGTCGTCCGCTCCGTCACGAGCTGCAAGCTGTCCTTGTCGCCCGTGACGATCACGCACGACCAGCCCGCCGCCTCGCACTTGCGCGAGACCGTGCCGATCAGGTCGTCCGCCTCGTAGCCCGCCAGCTCGTAGCGCGGCACGTTCATCGCGTCGAGCACGTCCTTCATCACCGGCAGCTGCATCGCCAGCTCCTCCGGCATTCCCTTGCGCTGCGCCTTGTACTCCGCGAACGCCAAATGCCGGAACGTCGGCTCGCGCCGGTCAAAGGCAACGCAGAGCGCGTCCGGCTTCTCCTCGTCCGTCAGGCGCTTCATCGTGCTCAGAAACCCGTAGATCGCGTGGGTGTAGAACCCCTCGCGCGTCGTGAGCGGGCGGATGCCGTAAAACGCACGGTTGAGGATCGAGTTGCCGTCTATTACCATCAGCTTCATCATTTGCTTCTCCTTATGCCTCTGTCGGCGCGGCAGGCTCCGGCGCCGGTACCGTCAGCTCCGGGACCGCCGTTCCGTCGATCAGGAACTGGACCTCCTCCACGCCGTTGAGCGAGAGGAGCGAGCGCGCCAGCGATTCCAGCGCAAGCGCGCGCCGCGTGTCGTCCACGGGCAGCGCCGCATCGGCGCTCAGGTTAACATAACATGTGCTTTCCTCCGTGCGGCTGGACAGCACGCTGAACGACGGGCTCAGCAGCGCCTCCAACTCGTCGTCCCCCTCGGGACCGCGCAGCAGCGCCTCCAGCACGGCGCTCGCGCGGGACTGCCCCTCATAGAGCGCGAGGGACTGCTGCTGCGCGCGCAGCTCGCCGGTCCGAACGTCGAGAAAATAGAGCGAGACGTCGATCGGGCGCGGCACATCCTCCACCCCGGCGAGCAGCGCGTCCGCCGCGGTGAGCAGCTGCGTCTTGCGGTACGGCAGCTCGCGCCCGTTCACCGTGATGCGCACGGCGTTGATGCCGTCGAGCTGCGTGAGCGTCAGCGTCAGGCAGTAGTCCGCGATGGAGAGGTCGACGCCGGAGAGGCGCGCGTACTGCGCCGAGAGATCGACCGCGGCGCGCCCGCCCGCGACGGTGAGGTGCCGCAGATTCGTCCCCTCCGGGAAGGGCGAGCGCAGCCCCGGCGACTCCGGTGCGCCGAGCAGCTCTGTGAGAAGCCGCTCCGCCAGCGCCGCCGTGCCCAGGGACGCGCTGTCCTCCACGCGGCAGGTACTCACGCGGATCGCGTTGCCGCTCTCGCTGCCGTCCGAGTCCACGGCGTAATAGAGCTCATAGTCGTCCGGCGTCCGCGTTTCCTCCGGGGGCGCGCACGCCGCGAGCAGGAGCGCGAGCGCCGCCGCGCACACAAGCACACGCCTCATGCCGTCTCGCCTCCCTCCGTTTTCACGCGCGGGAAGCACACGGTAAACACGCTGCCTCCGCCCTCTCTCGCCGCCGCCTCGATCGTGCCGCCGCGGCGGAGTACGGTGTCCGACACGATGGCAAGCCCCAGCCCCGTGCCTCCGTAGGCGCGGGAGCGCATCTTGTCCACGCGGT
>SVKP01000055.1 GCA_015068395.1 Oscillospiraceae bacterium | reverse complement strand
TGTCGAGGAAGGTGATGGGCTTGCCCTTGATCTGCACCTGATAGGCGCCGATGTGCTGCGTGATGCCGCCCGCCTCGCCGGAGGCGACGTGGGCATGGCGGATATAGTCCAGCAGAGACGTCTTGCCGTGGTCGACGTGGCCCATGACCACGACGACGGGCGCGCGGAGCTGAAGCTCCTCCTCGCTGTCCTGATGGTCGTCGATCAGCTTTTCCTCGATGGTGACGACGACCTCTTTTTCGACCTTGCAGCCCAGCTCCTCCGCCACGAAGGACGCGGTGTCAAAGTCGATCATCTGGGAGAGCGACGCCATGACGCCGTTCTTCACGAGGCACTTGACGACCTCCGCGCCCGCCTTCTTCATACGCGAGGCAAGCTCCTGCACGGAGATCTCGTCCGGGATCTTGACCGTGACGGGCGTCTTCTTGATGACCTCAAGCTGGAGACGGCGCATCTTCGCCGCCTCCTCCTGCTTGCGCTTGTTGGAGAAGGTCGGCTGTCCGCCGCGGTTCTTGTTCTTGCCCGCGTTGCGGAATTTCTCCTTGTTGCCGCTCTGCTCGGCGCGGCGTCCGCCGCCGGAGCGCTCCGCCATGTCCTGGAGCTTTTCGTCATACTTGTCGAGGTTGACGCTCACCGCCTTGCGGGTGTCGACGACCTTCTTCTCCGGGACGCGGGACGCCGCCTGCGCGGTCTCCGGCTTATCCTTCTTCGGCGCGGGAGCACTCTTCTGCGCGCCCGCCGGCGTCTCCGCCGCGGCGCTCGCGGGCTCCTTCGCCGGCTTCGCCTCCGTCTTTGCCTCCTTGTCCTGATAGGTATCGGCAAAGATCGTCGCGATGTCGACCTGGTTCTTCTGCGTAAGGTATTCGAACAGGATCGACAGCTCGCGCTCATCCAGCACCTGCGAAGGCCCCTTCACCGTGTCCGTGTACTCCTTGAGGATGTTCACGACATCCTTGCTGTTCATGCCAAGGTCTTTGGCGAGAACGGACACCTTGTTTTTATTTTGTACCACTGCAGCCATAAAATACCTCCGTGTGCCGGTATAGAATCATTGCGTTTTTCCGGGACCGTCCCGGGTCATTTTTTGCGTGGACGGCGCTTGCCCTGTTTTTTCAGCTCTTTGCGCTCCGCGGCGCGCGCCGCCTTGACCGAAAGCCGCTCGGCAAGCGCGCCGTATTCTTCCTCGTTCAGCTCCGCGAGCCGGTCCGCGATCGCCGAGGCAAACCCGACGTCGCTCAGCGCCAGCATCGCGCAGGAGCCGCGGCCCACCGCGCCGCCCAGTTGCTCCTTCGTCGCCGGGATGCGCGCGCACAGGCACGCGCCCTCCTCGGCAAAACGCTCCGCGCGCCGCGCCGTGTTGTCCGCGGCGTCGGACGCCAGCAGGATCAGCCGGATGCCGTGTACGCGCGCCGCCGTGCCGACGGGCTCCTCGCCCGCCTCCAGCCGCCCCGCCTTCTTCGCGAGGCCCAGCAGGGAAAGGACCTTATTCACCGTGCGCCATCTCCTCTTCGAGCCGTGCCCAGACCTCCGGCGGGATCGGTGCGGAAAATGCCCGCTCCAGCGACCGCGCCTTGCGCGCGCGCTTCAGGCACTCCGCGTCCGGGCACAGGTACGCCCCGCGTCCGGGCTTCTTCCCGCTGAAATCCAGGGAGACCTCGCCCTCCGGCGACTTCACCACGCGGATCAGCTCGCGCTTTTCCTTCATCTCCCGGCAGCCCACGCATTGCCGCTGCGGTATTTTCTTCGGCTTTTGCATCCGGGCCGCCCCCTTTGCTCATTCTTCCGCTTCCGCGGTCTCCGCATCCTTCGCCGGGCTTTCGGCTGCGGCCTCCGCCGCCTCCTCCGCGCTGCCGCGGAAGGACTCGGGCTTGATGTCGATCTTATAGCCGACGAGCTTCGCCGCAAGCCGTGCGTTCTGCCCCTCCTTGCCGATGGCGAGGGAGAGCTGGTCGTCCGGGACGATCACGCGGCACGCCTTCCCCTCGTCCGCCATCCAGACGTCCGTGACGTCCGCCGGAGCGAGTGCCGCCGCGATATACTCCTCGGGCTTTTCGCTGTATTTGATGATGTCGATCTTCTCGCCGCGCAGCTCGTTGACAATGTTGTTCACGCGCTGCCCGTGCTGTCCGACGCAGGCGCCGATGGGGTCGACGTTGGGGTCGTTGCTCAAAACCGCCATCTTCGTGCGGCTGCCCGCCTCGCGCGCGACGCTGCAAATCTCCACCACGCCGTCCGCGATCTCGGGGACCTCCAGCTCAAACAGGCGCTTCACCAGCCCCGGATGCGTGCGGGAGATCATCACCTGCGGGCCCTTGGTGCCGCGGCGCACGTCGACCAGATAGACCTTGACGTGCTGGCCCTCGACCAGCGTCTCGCCCTTGACCTGCTCGGAGAGGGTGAGCACCGCGTCCGTCGCCTCCTTGTCGGTGCCGATGCGGACGGAGGCGTTGCCGGTGCGCGGGTCGATGCGCTGCACGACGCCGGTGAGAATTTCATGGGTCTTGGCGTTGTACTCGTCGTAGACCATGCCGGACTCCGCCTCGTGGAGGCCCTGAATGATGATCTGCTTGCCGTTGCCCGCCGCGATGCGTCCGAACTCGATGTTGTCCACCGGCAGCCTGACCTCGTCACCCAGCTCATAGCGCGCCGAGATTGCCTTGGCCTCCTCCACCGAAAGCTGCGAGCCGGGATTCTCGACCTCCTCGACGACCGTCTTGACCACGTACATCTTGAGGTCGCGCTTGGTCTCGTTGACGTCGACGACCACGTTGTCCACGCCGGGATGGTCCTTCTTATAGGCGGTGGTGAGCGCCTGCACGATCCGCTCCATCATATAGTCCTGACGGATGCCGCGCTCCTTTTCCAGCATCGCAAGCGCCGCGAAGATTTCATCGCATTTCATTTCAAGAACAACTCCTGTTCAAAATATTCGGAAAAATAGATTTAGAATTCCACTCTCAGCCGCACCAGCGCGATCTCTTCCTTTTCGAAGCGCAGCTCCGAATCCCCGACGGCGATCGTCACCGCGCCGGAATCGTAGCCCTTGAGCGTTCCGGCGAACTCCTTGCGCCCGTCCCGCGGCTTATAGGTTTTGAGCGTGACCGGCGAGCCCATGAAGCGCTCAAAGTCACCCGGCCTCTTCAGCGCCCGCTCCGCCCCGGCGGAGCCGACCTCGAAGATGTAGCTCGTCTCAATGGGGTCGACCTCGTCCAGCAGATCGCTGACGCGGCGGGAGATCGCCTCGCAGTCGAGGATGTCGACGCCGCCGTCCTTGTCGATGTAGAGCCGCAGATACCACTGCCCCGCCTCGCGGACATACTCCACGTCCCAGAGCGTGCAGCCGTGCTCGAGCACGACCGGCTCCGCCAGCTCCCGCACGGTCTCGGTGATCTTTTTCATAAGCACCCCTTTATTAGCAGCAAGCCCGTTCTTCGCAAATCGAAGATTTGCTTCTTTTTGATCGGTCTGCGCGCAGCGCAGCTCTTTCTTTTGGAAAAACCATGTTTTTCCAAAAGAAAGAGCGGACCGAAGTCCACTCTTTCCTAAGCTACGGCGATACTATACCATAGCAATATGCGAATTGCAAGCTTTTTTTGACGGAAATACTGCGTTTTTTCAAAAAATTACATGCCGCTCCCGCGTTTTTGCCTTCCGGCACTCACAAAACGTAGCTGTCGGCGTTGATGAGCTTCGTATTTGCGAGGTCCCTGAGCAGCGCCGCAGCCGGGTCCTCCGCCTTTTCGTCCCCGTCGTCAGCGCCGATCCTGCCGACGTGGTCGCTCACGGCGGCGACGGCGCTCTCCTGCGCCTCGGTGCAGACGACCTGCACAACGTGTTCCAGCGCAAGCTTTTCGAGGATCGCCTCGGCCGTCACGTCCTCGTCGATGACGACTTTTCCCGAGTTCAGGATCTTCACGCCCTCCGGCGAGGCGTCGAGCAGCGCCCGGTCGACGCGCACCTTTTCCATATGCCGTATACGGCGTCCCTTGGTCACGTCCAGCTCGTCATACTCGGCGTCGAGCGCCGCAAGCCCCTGCTCCTGCCGCGCGGTGACGGAAAGCCTCCCCCTGACGATCAGCTTCTCAAGCCTTGCGAAGATCGCGCCGTCCCGGTCCGCGGGATCGACGGAGGCGTTGCCGTAGACGAACAGCCTGCCACCGTATCTGCGCACGAGCGCGTCGTTGAGCACCGCGTCCTCATTGAGGAACGTCATGCCGCGCGGCACGACGACGCACTCTGCCTGCTCGTCAAAGAGCGGCGCCGCCGTTTCGGCAAGCTCCTCCGGCACGATGAAGCGCTTGCAGACGAAGCGCACGTTCTTCTTCGCCAGCGCAGCCGCGTCGACCTTTGCGTTCTTGAACATCACGCGGCGGGCATAATAGCGCGCGCCCTCCTGCGCGCGGAGGGGGAAGTACTCGTCCATCAGAAAGCTCCGCTCGAGCAGGATGCAGTCGTCGGGGTACACCTCAGCCGAGCCGTTGATATCCATTCCGTTCAAATACCCCTCCAGACTCTTCGGACATTCGACCAGACCGTTTATCAAAATGGACACAAACTGAGAAAGCGCTTTCTCCGCGCCGGGGCGGATGCGCAGCACGCCGTTGACGATCAGCATCGAGCGCGACGCGACGGCGGTGCCGCCTGAAAGCTCCGAATCGCCGTTCACCGTGCGCAGCTCCACCTGCGCGTCGCCCGGGACCTCGATGGTGCTGTCGTGCCTGAGCGTGAGCGGCAGCCGCGCGAGGATCGACTTGCTCGTCTCGTTCACCAGCACCAGGTCGGCGTTCACCACGATCTGCTCGTACTGCGCGTAGTCCTCCTCCTTCATGCGGCGCGTGTCCAGCACGTCGCAGTTGATTACCAGGTTTTTCTTCTCAGCCATGTCGCTGCCCTCCGTTCCGTTTTGTTTTCGCCGATACGCTCCGGCGTGTATTCCGTCCGAATGCACATCCGCCATGCCGGCGGGCATGCGCCTCCGGGCCTGTGCAAAAGATGATCCGCCTCAAGCATCGTACTGCGCCCCTTCCTTCAGCTTCGTCTTCAGTATCCCGCGGGTTCTGGAGAGTCTGGCGCGCACCGTCCCGGCGGGCAGCGCAAAGCGCTCGCCGAGCTGCGAGGCGTTGTAGCCGCCGAGGTACCGCAGCGTAAAGAGCTCGCGTTCCTCCGGCTCCAACGAGTCCAGCAGCTCGCGCCACTCGATCGCGGCGTAGTCCTCGCTCTCCCGCGCCTCCTCGGGCGGCGCGTCGGTCAGCGTCTCAAAGCGCCCGTGCCGCACCCGGTCCACGAACAGGTTTTTGACCGTGCGGTACAGCCACGCGCGGCGCTGCGGCGCATCGAGCACTTCCAGCAGCGCCACATTCGACAGCGCGTGCAGAAACGCCTCCTGCACCAGATCCTCGGCGCTCTGCCGGTCGTCCGTCATGGTCTCGCACCATCGAACCAGCTCGACGCGATACTGCGCGTAAAGCGCCTCGACCATCCGCTCCGCCTCCTCTCTCTATACTAATCTTCGACTAAAACAAGACATTCCTTGCGGCATATTTTCCGCCATGCCGCGTCGTTGTCCTTGGCGGGCGTCAGCCCGCCTGCGTTCGCCTCCCTGCCTGACGAAAAATCTGCTCGCAAGGCTTTGCCTCTTTTAGTCGGAGATCAGTATTGCCGCTTCACCCATAGAACGGATCGGCGGGGCTAAGTGTTGCATTGTTTTTAAAAAAACTTGAAACGTCCCCAAAAACTCACAGGAGCTTCGGGGACGTTCGGTCCGAATGGGTTATCCGCTTACAGGAAGAAACACAGCAGATTCGCGGCGATGCCCGCGGCAATGCCGCCGAGCGTGTGGCAGCCGATCGCCTTGCCGGTCAGCTCGCGGTAGTGCAGGCTGTCCATCATGGCGACGTGGGTGCTGAGATAACCGCTCCAGCACATGCACATGGCGGTGAACACCGCGATGTCGTGCTCGTTGGCAATGCCCTGCTTGAGCATGTCCGGCACCAGACCGATCGCGGCGCCCGCGGCGCCGAGCGCGGTGATGGGCACGGCGATCGCCTCGGGGGACTGGAAGCCGAAGAGCGGCTTGAGGATGAAGTCGATCTTCCCGCCGAGCCACGGCAGAAGCGCAATGCCCTCGTACGCCGCGCCGGTGTAGACGCCGCCGTCGCCAGGGCCCTTGGAGAGCATCATCACCAGCGAGCAGATAATCAGCACGCCCGGGATGATCGCCATGCCCATGTCCACGCCGGTCTGTCCGCCCTCAAGCACGGCGGCGAGGAAGCGGGAGGCGGCGTTGCCCGAGCGCACGACGCGCCGGTCGTCTCCGACGCCGCCGTCGGCGTTGGCGCCGCCCTCCACGGCGTCCGCCTCACGGCCAAACTGCTTCGCGGTGAACACCAGCATCAGCCGGGTGCTGACGATGCTGCCCACGATGGCGCCAAGATTGCCGAACAGAACCGCCTTGAAGCAGTTCAGCCCGCTCGCCGCGCCCGCGCCGACCATGAACGTGGAGATGATAAGCCCCATGCCGAATGCGGTGCCGATGTTGGTCAGCGCCGGGACCTGATACTTTTTATAATAGCGCAAAAAGTTCTTGTCGTCCGCCAGCGTCAAAATCGCCGGGTTGTCAGACAGATAGGTCGCCAGCACGCCCACGATGCTCGCGCCGGGCAGCCCATAGACCGGCTTCATCAGCGGCGAGAGCAGCTTGTTGATGGCGGACACGACGCCGAACTCCGTTAAAAGCGCGGACAGCGCACCCGCCAGCACGGCAATCGCCATGATATAGAAAACCGTGCCGATCAACAGATCATACGCCGTGTTCATCAGCGTGTTGAGCATGTTCGTCACGCCCATTTTCGTCCCGATCGCCCCGAACGCCGCAACGGTCAGAACCAGAAAGACCAGCGTCTCCCAACTCAGCGCCTTCTTGGTGCAGACCGGCTCGGGGCGCGCCGCGCCCTGTTCCGTGATCTCCTCCTGCATGTGTGTTTCTCCCCCTCTTCTTCTCAGGCGCGGCACAGCGCCGCACACTGTTCAACAAGATAACGCAAAACCCGCTTCGCGTCCAGTGGTTTTCGGAAATAATTTCAGAAAGCTTTGCGCGTCATCGGATCAGGCTCTCCAACGTGGAGAACAGGATGCCCGGCTCCACAGGCTTGCTCAGGTGTGCGTTGAGCCCTGCCTGCAAGCTGCGCTGCACGTCCTCGTCGAAGGCGTTCGCCGTCAGCGCGATGATCGGCACGGTCTTTGCGTCGGCGCGGTCCATCGCGCGGATCGCGGAGGTCGCCTCCAGACCGTCCATCTCCGGCATACGCATGTCCATCAAAATCGCGTCATACCAGCCCTCGGGATGCGCGGCGAACATCTCGACCGCCTGCCTGCCGTTCTCCGCGTGGTCGACCTCCAGCCCGCGCATGCCCAGCAGCTCGATCATGATCTCCGCGTTGATGGCGGTGTCCTCCGCCATCAGGACCCTGCGCCCTGACAGGTCGACGGGCTTCTCCTCGTCACGCGTCTCCCGCCGGACCGTCTGCCGGAGCTTCTCCAGCACGGAGTCCGACGTGATGGGCTTTGTGATGAAGCTGTCCACTCCGGCGTCGACGGCATCCTCCAGCACGTCGTCCCAGTTGTGGGCGGTGAGGAGGATGATGGCGGAGTCGGCCTCCTGGATCGCGCGGATGCGCCGCGTCGTCTCCAGGCCGTCCATCCCCGGCATTTTCCAGTCCATAAAAATATAGTCATAGGGTTCTCTCCGCGCCACACGGAGGCGGATCATGTCCACCGCCTCGGCGCCGGAGTGAGCGGTTTCGGAAGCGATGCCCACGCGCTCGAGCACGAGCCGCGCGTGCTCGCAGGAGACGGGGTCGTCGTCGACCACCAGCACACCGAGGCCCTGCGGGTGCAGCTCGTCGTCCTCCGTGCCGACGCGGTCCGAGTCGATCAGGGTCACGGAGACGATGAAGGTCGTGCCGACGCCCTTCTCGCTCTCGACCTCGATCTTTCCGTTCATCATCTCCACCAGGCTCTTCGTGATCGCCATGCCGAGTCCCGTGCTGCCGTACTTGCTGGTGGTGGAGGAGTCCTCCTGGCTGAAGGCGTCGAACAGGCGGGGCAGGAAGTCCTTGTCCATGCCGATGCCCGTGTCCTTCACGGTGAAGCGCAGGACGGACTTCCCGTCAAAGTGCATCACGCGCTGCGCACGGAGCGTCACGGTGCCGCCCTCCGGGGTAAATTTGACGGCGTTGCCCAAAATATTGATGAGTACCTGCTTGAGCTTCATCTCGTCGCCGATGTAGTAATCGCCGATTGCGCCGTCGGTTTCGCACACAAATTCCAGTCCCTTGTCGCGGCACTGGCTGCCGACCATCGTGCGCAGCTGCTCGAGCAGGCGCGGGAAGGAAAATTCCTCGCTCTTGATGACCATGCGTCCGGACTCGATGCGGGACATGTCCAAAATGTCGTTGATGAGACTCAACAGGTGGCGCGCGGAAATGCCGATCTTCTCGAGTTCCTCCCGCGTTTTTCCCTGTACGTCCGGGTCGTTAAGGGCGATACTGTCCAGCCCGATGATGGCGTTCATCGGGGTGCGGATCTCGTGGCTCATGCTCGAGAGGAATGCGGTCTTGGCGTGGTTGGCGTCCTCCGCCAGCGTCAGCGCGTCCCGCAGCGCCTCGCGCTGCGTCAGCGTCTCGCGGGTCTCCTTGTCCACGTCCGAAAAGCCCAGCCCGACCGCGTGGACCATGTGGTCTGTCCGGTCCTCCGGGTGGCGGACGCCGGCGACGCGGAGCATTTCATAGGACTCCTGCCCGTCGCGACTGACCAGATAGCGGTGGGCGATGATCTTCTCATCCTTGAGCGCCTCGCGGATGGCGTCCGGGTCGACGAAGTGGAGGAAGGACTCGCGGAAGCTCTCCGTAACGTACTTGTCGGCATAGTTTCGGAACGCCTCGCGAAACGAAAAGTGCTCGCCCTCCCGCAGCCCGTTGTCGATTTTCGAGTGCGCACGGTAGCAGACGCCCTCGTCGGCGTCGAGGTCGACGTAGTAAACGCTGCGGTAGTCCGAGGCGAGCGCCGTAATCATGCTGTTCGCCTGCGCCTGCGTCTGCGTGTTGTCGATGCGCTTGCGCAGGTCCTCGCGGATGGAGAGGAGCTTGCGCCCCAGCTCGCCCATCTCGTCCGTCCGCGGCTCGGCAGCGGGCTCCGTCTCGCTCTTCTCCTGCGGCGCGGGGGCGACGCCCATCTCCTTCATCAGCTCGTCCACGTCGCCGGTCAGCTCGCCCAGCTCGCGGTCGAGCGCGCGGAAGCGCCTGCGCAGCCGCGCGGTGACGGCAAAGACGACCAGCGCGCCCACCAGCGAGCACATCACGCTGAACAGCAGGATCGTGTTGGTGTACTTGGAAAGCTGCTCGTCGTACCAGTCGGCGCGGAAGTCCACCGCCACCAGACCCGCGATCCGCCCCTCGGAGTCGCGCACGGGGCTGTAGGCGCTGTAGAAGCGCCCCCACTGGTCCTCATACGGCTCCTCGTCCACCGAGGGCGTGCCCAGCGAAGCGGTTTTGAGCGCGTCCGTGACCATGACCAGCTCGCCGAATTCCGAGGCGTTCTCCTCGGCGGGGTCGATCAGGAAGATGAACGAATCGCTGCCGAGGCCGCGGATCGCATAGATGTATTCCAGCTCGATGTTGTCCTGAAACAGGCGCAGCGAGTCGTAGATCTGCTGATATTCCGGGGTGCCCTCGTCCCCCACCGTCAGGTTCTTCAGCGCGTCGCCGTCCAGCATGGCGGCGGCGGTGTTGGCAATGTCCAGCATGCGGACGTTTATCATCGACTTGATGATCGTCTTTGACCGTTGCAGCAACAGCGAGCCGAGGATCAGATTCGCCCCCAGCAGCAGTGCGCAGATCACGATGACAGCCTTTGCCGTTACACTGAGTTTTCTCTTTTTCACAGGGCACCTCCTTGCGCGTTTCGCCAAGCCTGGGTTTTACACGGGGGGGAGTGTCGATTATTTAGAGCTCGTCGGGCAGCTCCGCGTTGAGGTCGTAGACCCTCAGGTCCGAAAACAGCGGGCTGGATTCGACGTACTCCCGCAGCGCCTCCTGCGGGATGTCGTCCATCGTATCGTCGATGAACACGGCCTTGAGGTGTTTCTTGTACAGGCTGATGTCGTTGAGGGAGGCGGTGGCGCCGCTGGCGCTCAGGCAGGTATAGCGCCCCTCCAGACGCGCGCGCAGGGCTTCCAGCTTCTCCATGTCGCGCGTCATCACGTACACCGGCGGCAGCAGGGGCAGCACCAATCGGCGCGTGTACCACTGCACCGTGCGTGCCTTGCCCAGCGCCTTGGATTCGTAGAGCGCGTCGTCCGCCAGACGGTACAGCTCGTCAAAGGGGACGCCGATGCGGTCGGACACGATGCCGATGCTGCACGAGAAGCCCCTCGTGTTCCCCGCCTTGAGCATCCGCAGCAGCGTGTTGATGCGCCCGCAGCGCTCCATGAGGCTCACGTCGCTGATCGCGCCGCGCAGCAGGACCATAAACTCGTCGCCGCCGATCCTGCCGATGATATCGCGCCCGCGGAAGCAGCTCTGCAAGATCCTGCCCGTGCCGCGCAGCACCTCATCGCCGACCTGATGGCCGTGCTCGTCGTTGACGGTCTTGAAGTTGTCGAAATCCATAATCAGCAGCGAGCACGCCTCGTCCGGCTCGCGGACGGCGAGGTGCGCGCGGACCTTCTTCTCGAACGCCGCCTTGTTCAAAAGTCCCGTCAGCGGGTCGACGCTGCTCTTTTCCTCCAGCCTGCGCACAAGGTCCTTCTCGTAGTGGATGCAGTTCTCCTTGCGGTTGAAGCCGTTGTAGATCGCGGTCGCCATCTGGACGCAGCTCTTGTAGCCGCAGCAGGTGCAGTCGATCTGCCGGGACTCCGGCGTGAGCTTGTTCATGCCGCGGAAGATCTCGTCGAGCTGAGTCTCGTCGGGAACGTCATAGGTGCACATTGCGGAGCGGTTTGTATAGCCGCGGATATAGTCCTCCAGCTTCAGTCCGGCGAACTGCTCGTTGTACTGCCGCAGCCGCTCCTCGCGGGAGTCCGGCAGGGACCACGCGCCGCCGCTCGTGTTCCGCTTCGACTGCTCGCGGATGTTCAGCAGCTCATAGAGCGCGTCGTCCGTTTTGGACTTTTCCTGCTCCACCGCCGTGCCGCAGATGCAGCCGTTTTCGCAGTTGAGCGCGTCGAACAGCAAAAAGGGCGTCTCTCCGCCGGAGATGCGCTTCGCGTTTGCGTGCAGCCACTCGTAGAGGCGCTTCTCGCCCTCGATCTGGCGGATGTACACGCTGTCGCCCAAAAACCAGCGCACGGTCTCCGACAGCCCGCCGGGCGTGGGATAGTAGGAGCCCAGCCCGTACTCGATCTCGCTGTGGGCGGAGGGTCCCTTGATGTTTCGGTCGCGCACATGGCGCATCAAGTGCTCGAAGGTCACGTTGTACTGCACGAGCCCGCGGTTGTGCTCGTCCTCGATCTCAAGCTTTTTGGCTATGCAGGGGCTGATGAACGCGAGCTTGTCGGTGACGCCGAGCTGCTTACGGGCGTAGATCGCGGCGCACATCAGCGGGCTTTGTACCGGGAAGAGCTTGGGGATCAGCTCGGGAAGATAGCGCTCGATATAGGACACCACCGCCGGGCAGGGCTGGGAGATACCGCCGACGAAGCCGTATTTCTCCATGTAATTGAGATAGCCCCAGGTCGTGATGTCCGCGCCGAAGGACACGCTGATGATGCGGTTCACGCCCAGCTCCTTCAGCCCGCCCAGGATCTCCCCGTATTGCTCCGGGTAGTTCGCCTTGAACGACGGCGCCAGCAGCAGCGAAATCTTCTCGCCCCGCGCGAGGTCCGCGAAAAAGCGCCCGGTGTCGTCCTCATACTCCCGCGCGCCGTGCATGCACACATCGATGCAGCTGCCGCACGCCACGCAGCGCTTCCCGTCCACGACGATGTGGGGATGCCCGTTCTCCGGCACGACGGAGATACAGGCGCCGATGGCGCTGCACACGCTGATGCACTTGTTGCAGCCGATACAATTGTCGTTGGTATGGACGATTGAATTTCTCATTTCAAAAAACGCCTCCCGCCCGGCGGACCTGGAGCGGCTTTTGCCGGGCAATGCGCAGAACTACTCCACTATAACTTATATATAGCACATCGCCGCCGCAAATGCAAGTCTCAGGCGGAACCGCGGGGCAGAATCTCCCGGCGCGGAAAACGGCTCCCCGGCGCGATGCCGGAGAGCCGTTGAAGGGGTCTTGCGTCTTATTTGCTGGTGATGGTTGCGGTGTTGGTCGCGCTGTCGTAGCCGACGGTATAGCCGATGTACGGCTCCAGCGCGCGCAGGCCAAAGAAGTTGGTCCCGCCGATGTTGTACGCCTCAAGATCAACGGCTTTCCCGTCAATCAAAAGGCTCTGCGCGCTTCTGACCGCCTTGGACGAATTGTCCACGCCGGTTTTCAGCTCGCCGCCGTTCGCGGTGGTGTAGGGCGTTTTGGTCTTGACCACGATGGCGTTGGCAGCCTTGTCATAGTCGACATTGAACTGGTACGGCGTGCCGTTGAGCAGCGCCGCGAGGTCGCGAAGCTTGAAGAAATTCGTGCCGTCGATGTTGTAGATCTCGGTCTCCTTGAGCTCTCCGTTGACCGAAAGCTTCTGCGGGCTCTTGACAATGACGGGAGCCTTCGCGCCGGTCTTAAAGACATAGGTGGTGTCCTCGGCGAACTTCATCACGTCAAGCACCAGCTTGTTGCCTTCGATGGTAACGGCCTCCGTCGGACCCTGCTGCTGCGTGACGGCGGCGGGGAAGGTGAATTCCATGATCGTGGAAAAGCTGTTTGCCGCCATCTCCGCCAGCTCCTCGGCGTCCTCCTCGCTGATTGCCTCCTCAAGCTCCCCAGCAAGCTCCTCGGAGAGGTCCTCCGAAATCTCCTCGGAGATTTCGTCAGGAAGCTCCTCTTCCTCCGTCTTCGGGACGACGATCGTGAGCGTGAACGTCCCGTCGGCGTTCTTTGTCACAGCAAACATGCCCTCCTCGGCTTCGGCCTCCTCGTCCTCCTCGTCGCTGGCGTTGAGGATCGCGTTCAGCTCGTCAACATTGGCAAAGGTATAGCTTTCGGAATCGCCGTAATACTTTTCGCCGTTGTACATGAACGAATCGCCCGCGCGGATCGCCGCGATCTGCTCCGCGGTATCCTCGTCCTCCATCGCGGCAAGCCCCTCCTCGGAATAGCCGCTGCGCATAACGAGCGTGCCGCTGCCGTCCTCCTTGATGTCCGTTTCCACCAGCGTAAGCATGCAGCCCGACAGCGCCAGCGTCATCGCCACCGCCAATGCAACAGCCAGCAGCTTTTTCAGCTTTTTCGTTCTCATGTGTTTTCCTCCCATCGTATATTTTGCCGGTTTTCCCCGGTTCTTTTATTATAGCGCCCTCATGCGGCAAAGGCAAGCAGTTTTCCAACGTCTTTTATGCAAAAACTCCCCCGGAGAGGCTCCGGGGGAGTTGTGAGGAAAGGCGATATTTACTTCTGCTCGTCCTTGATCGCGGCCTGCGCGGCGGCGAGACGGGCGATGGGGACGCGGAACGGGGAGCAGGACACGTAGTCCAGCCCGACCTTGTGGAAGAACTCGACGGAGCTGGGATCGCCGCCGTGCTCGCCGCAGACGCCGAGATGCAGCTCGGGGTTCGCGGCGCGGCCAAGGTCGGCTGCCATCTTGACCAGCTTGCCCACGCCGGTCTGGTCCAGCTTGCCGAACGGGTCGAACTCGTAGATCTTGCGCTCATAATAGGCGTTGAGGAACTTGTTCGCGTCGTCGCGGCTGAAACCGAAGGTCATCTGCGTGAGGTCGTTGGTGCCGAAGGAGAAGAAGTCCGCCTCCTTGGCGATGTCGTCGGCGGTGAGCGCCGCGCGCGGGATCTCGATCATCGTGCCGACCTTGTACTTCATGGTGGACTGCATGTTGGTGATGATCTCGTCGGCGGTCTTGACGACGACGTCCTTGACGTACTTGAGCTCCTTGACCTCGCCGACCAGCGGGATCATGA
>SVKP01000054.1 GCA_015068395.1 Oscillospiraceae bacterium | reverse complement strand
TCGCCCGCGGCGTCGAGGGTTTCCTCGCCGCGCGCGACGCCGCCGGCGTCGAAGTCGATCCAGCCGGGCTTCTTCTCAAAGAGCGCTGTGTTGGTCGAAATCTTCACCGTCGGCGCGGGCGCGCCGAAGGGCGTGCCGCGGCCCGTGGTAAAGAGGATGATGTGCGCGCCCGCCGCGGTCAAATCGGTCGCGGAAACCAGGTCGTTGCCGGGGCCGGAGAGCAGGTTCAACCCCTTTTTCACGACCGGCTCGGCGTATTCCAGCACGTCGACGATCTGCGCGCTTCCTCCCTTCTGGACGCAGCCGCAGGACTTGTCCTCCAGCGTGGTGATGCCGCCCGCCTTGTTGCCGGGGCTGGGATTCTCGTAGACCACCTGCCCGTGGCTGACGAAATAGTCCTTGAAGCGGTTGACCATGCCCACCGCCTTGTCGAACACCGCGCGGCTCTCGCAGCGGGAGAAAAGTATATTCTCCGCGCCGAACATCTCCGGCACCTCCGTGAGCACCGTGGACCCGCCGAGCGCGATGAGCCGGTCAGAGAAGCGCCCGACGGCGGGGTTCGCCGTCACGCCGGAGAGGCCGTCCGACCCGCCGCACTTCATGCCCACGACCAGCTCGCTCGCGGGGATCGTCTCGCGGCGGAAGCTCCCGGCGTAGTCCGCCAGCTCGCGCAGCAGCGCGCCGCCCGCCTCCAGCTCGTCCTCGACCTGCTGGCAGACGAGGAATTTGACACGCTTCTCGTCCCAGTCGCCCAGCTCCGCTTTGAACTGCTCCATGGTCAGATTCTCGCAGCCGAGCCCCAGCACCAGCACGCCTCCGGCGTTCGGGTGGCGCGCCAGCGCCGCCAGCAGCTTCCGCGTGTTCTCATGGTCGCCGCCCATCTGGCTGCACCCGAAGGGGTGCGGAAAGGCGTAAACCCCCTCGACGCTGCCCGTGACCAGATGCTGATTCTCCCGGACCAGCGCGGCGGCAACGTTGTTGACGCAGCCGACCGTGGGAATGATCCACAGCTCATTGCGCACGGCGGCGCGGCCGTCGGCGCGGCGGTAGCCCTCAAAGCAGCGCGGCGCGACCGCCGGGAGGTCATAGGTTTTGTGCTCATAGACGTATTCCGCGCTCTCAGACAGCCCCGTGCGGACGTTGTGGACGTGCGCCCAGCTTCCCGCCGGGATCGTCTCCTTCGAGACGCCGATGGGGTTTCCGTACTTGACGACGGGTTCGCCCGCGGCGATCTCCCGCAGCGCCAGCTTGTGTCCGCGCGCGATGTCCTCCCGCGCGGTGACGGTCCCGCCGCCGAGGGTCAGGCTCTCGCCCGCGCGGATATCCTCCAGCGCGACCGCCACGTTGTCGGCGGGGTGTATCAGAATGGCTTTCATAGCGTTTCCTCACATAAGGGCGCGGGGACCGGCGCACTGCCCGTCCCCGGCGTTTTGCTTATTGCTGGCACTCCCGCAGCGCCTCGTACATGCCGGCGGTCTTGATCCGCGCAAGCGCGGCGGCGACCGCCGTCTCGAAGCCGGAAAGCTGCGCGAGCGCGCCGTCCCACATCTTCTCGTTGTTCACGACGGCGCGGGCGATATCCTCTGTGCTCTCATCGGCGTGATCCCGATAGAAGTCGAGGACCCACTCGTCGTCCTCGACGGAATAGCCCTCCCGCTGTCCGCAGCCGCCGCAGTAGAAGGCGATATACGCAGCGAACGAGAAGGTCAGGCACCTGGGCAGGCTGCCCGTGCGCTTGACGTACTCGGTCACGCTCGGCATCACGCGCGCCTTCCACTTCGCGGTGGAGTTGAGCGCGATAGAGAGCAGCCGATGGTCGATGTAGGGGTTGTTGAAGCGGTCGATCACCGAGGCGGCGAACGCCGTCAGCTCGTCGCGCGGCAGGTCGAGCGTGGGGATGATCTCGTCAAAGAGCGCCTTGTTCAAAAAGCCGCGGATGGCCTCGTCCTCCATGCACTCGCGCACGATGTCCTTCCCCGCTAAGAAGGCGGCGAGCACCATGGACGTGTGCGCGCCGTTGAGGATGCGCACCTTGCGCTGCTTGTAGGGCGTCACGTCGTCCACGACCCGGATGGGCAGCCCCGCCTTTTCAAACGGCAGCTCGTCCTTGAGCGTCTGCGGCGCCTCGATGACCCACGCGGCAAAGACCTCGCCCGCGTCGGGAAGGCTGTCCTCATAGCCGAGCTTTTCGCAGAGCTGCGGCACGTCGCCCTTGGGCACGCCGGTGACGATGCGGTCGACCAGCGTGGAGCAGAACAGGTTCTCCCGCTCCACCCACTCGGCAAACTCGCTCTCCAGCTGCCAGAGGCGAACGTATTCGTTCACGCAGCGCCTGAGCTCGTCGCCGTTGTGGTCGATCAGCTCGCAGGAGAGGATGACAAAGCCCCTGCCGCCGAGCCTCCAGCGTTCATGGAGGAACGCGGTCAGCTTCGCGGGGAAACTCGCAGGCGGCGCGTCGTCTTGCTTGCAGGCAGGGTCAAAGACGATGCCCGCCTCGGTGGTGTTGGAGACGATGAAACGAAGATCCGGGTTTTTCGCGCAGTCCAGCAGCGCCGCCCAGTCGCGTTTGGGGTCGAGGCAGCGCGAGACGCAGGAGATCACGCGCGTACGCTCCACCGCCTCGCCGTTTTCGCGCCCGCGCAGGGTGAGGGTATAAAGCCCCTCCTGCCGCGCGTAGAGGTCGGTGGACTCCGGGTGCCCGCCGCGCGGCTGGACGAGCACGACCTTCGCGTCAAAGCCCGCCGTCTCGTTCATGCGGTCGATAAAGTCCTCCACGAACGCGCGCAGAAAATTGCCCTCGCCGAATTGCAGAACGCGCTCCGGCGCGTCCTTGAGCAGATAGCCCGCATAGCCCTGCCGGGCGAGGGTATCGTAAGTCAGCCGTTCCATAGTCTTCCCCTTACAGAGCGAAATACCGTGCGGCGTTCGCGTAGCTCACGCCCTCGACGATGCGCCGCAGCGCGTTTTCGTCGTTCGGGAACTCACCGTTTTCGACCCAGCCGCCGACGAGGTTGCAGAAAATGCGGCGGAAGTAGTCGTGGCGGGCATAGGAGAGGAACGAGCGCGAGTCGGTCAGCATGCCGACAAAGTTGCCGAGCAGTCCCAGATTCGCAAGCGAGCGGAGCTGGTTCTGCATGCCGTCGCGGGTGTCCATAAACCACCACGCGCTGCCGACCTGGATCTTGCCGGGCGTCTCGTCAGACTGGAAGCAGCCCGCCAGCGTGCCGAGCATGTCGTTATCCACGCCGTTGAGCGAATACAGGATGGTCTTCGGGCACGCGCTGTCCTTGTCCAGCGCGGAGAGGAGCTGCGCGAGCTGGATGCCGCAGGAGGTCTGGGCGATCATGTCAAAGCCCGTGTCGGGTCCCAGCGCCGCGAACAGGCGCTCGTTTGCGTTGCGATAGCAGGAATAGTGCAGCTGCATGGCGATCCCCAGCCGGTGATACGCCCTGCCGAGGCACAGCAATACCGCGGTCTGGTACTGCTCCGATTCCTCGACGGTGACAGCCTCGCCGCGCAGCGCCTTCGCATACACGGCGTTGACCTGCTCTTTGCTCGCAGGGCGGAAGGGGATGTAATCGAGCCCGTGGTCGCTGGCGCGGCAGCCGAGCTTCGCGAAGAATTCGAGCCGTTCCACCAGCGCGGCACAGACGTCCTCGACGCTCGCCAGCTCGTTTTTGCCGACGCTCGCGGCGAGCTTGCCGATGTACGCGACGAAGCCGGGCTTCTGGATGTTGATCGCCTTGTCGGGGCGGAAGGACGGGCAGACCTTCACCTTGAGCGTCGGGTCCGCGGCGAGCTTTTCATGCCATTCGAGGCTGTCTGCCGGGTCGTCGGTCGTGCCGATGAAGGCGACGTTCGCCTTTTCGATAATGCCGCGCACGGTGAGGGACGGGTCGTTTTGCAGCTTGTCGGCGCAGACGTCCCAGATTTCCTTTGCGTTCTCCGGCGTGAGCGGCTTCTCGACGCCGAAGAACTGCCGCAGCTCGAGATTGCACCAGTGCACCATCGGATTTCCGATGGCAAGCTGCAACGCCTCGACGAATTTCAGATAGCGCTCATACGCCGGCCTGTCGCCGGTGACATAGTCCTCGGGGACGCCATTGGAGCGCATCACGCGCCACTTGTAGTGGTCGCCGAAGAAGCTGCCGTCGCTCTGTTTTCCGCCCAGCCAGACCTCGGTGAGGTTTTCAAAGCGGCGGTTCTCATAGATCTCGCGCGGAGAGATGTGGCAGTGGTAATCGACCAGCGGCTGCCGCTCCGCAAAATCGTGGAAAAGATGCTTCGCGGTCTCGGTTTCCAGCAGGAAATCCCGGTCCATAAAGGGCTTCATTACCTCTCCCCCTTTAGCGCTGGATGCGGCCGGAGCCGTCGCCTCCGGCGAGCTTTTCGACCTCGGCGACGCTGACCATGTTGTAGTCGCCCTCGATGGAGTGCTTGAGCGCGGACGCCGCCACGGCGAACTCCACCGCGTCCTGCGTGGTCTTGCCGGAGAGCAGGGAGTAGATCAACCCGCCGCCGAAGCTGTCGCCGCCGCCGACGCGGTCAATGATGTGCAGCTCGTACTTCTTGGAGAAGCAGTACTCGCCGGACTTCGCGTCAAAGAGCATGGCGCTCCAGCCGTTGTCGCTGGCGGAGTGGGACTCGCGCAGCGTGATGGCGACCTTCTCGAAGCCGAACTTGTCCGCAAGCTGACGCGCGACGGACTTGTAGCCCTCGCGGTTGAGCGCGCCGGCGGTGACGTCGGTCGCCTCCGCCTCGATGCCGAAGACGTCCTTGGCGTCCTCCTCGTTGGAGATGCACACGTCGACGTACTGGCACAGCTCGGTCATCGCCTCCCTCGCCTGCGCGCGGGTCCAGAGCTTGCCGCGGTAATTGAGGTCGCAGCTGACCTTGACGCCGTGCGCCTTTGCCGCCTTGCACGCCTCGCGGCAAATGTCCACGACGTTGGGGCCGAGCGCCGGGGTGATGCCCGTGAAGTGGAACCAGTCAACGCCCTCGAAAATCTTGTCCCAATCAAAGTCCGCGGTGCTCGCCTCGGCGATCGCGGAGTGCGCGCGGTCGTAGATGCAGACGCTGCCGCGCTGGCTCGCGCCCTTCTCGTTGTAGTAGATGCCGACGCGGTCGCCGCCGCGGACGATCAGGGAGGTGTCCACGCCGTAGCGGCGCAGGCTGTTCACGGCGCACTGGCCGATGGCGTGCGCGGGAAGCTTTGTGACGTAGGCGGCATCCAGCCCAAAGTTGGCCAGCGACACGGCGACGTTCGCCTCGCCGCCGCCGAAGGAAAACTCAAGGTGGTCCGCCTGCACGAAGCGCTCATAGTTGTACGGCTGGAGCCGGACCATCAGCTCGCCGAAGGTTACGATCCTGGGCATAATACTCTCTCCTTATCATTTCATAAAGTGCTTTTATGCGACACAGGCGCACGCGGCATTTTGGGGTGCTCGCACGGTTTTTCCCGTGCCGTTGTGTCGTCGGCTTTTGATGATTCCCGCGGCGTCAGCCGCGGTTTCATCTGGTTCAATCACTGCGTTATTGAACCAGATGAATGGCGAAGCCGCCGAACTCGCCCTTGATGTAGACGAACTTCGCCGCTCCCTTGTCGTTGTACTGGATGCTCTCCGGGTCAAACTCAACGCCCTGGCGTCCCAGATGGTACATCGCGCGCTCGACGCTGTTGGTCTTGAAGCCGATGTGGCCCTTCGTGCCGGGGCCGACGCCGGACATATACTCAATGGCGTCGCCCGCGAACCAGGACTTGCTGGTCTCGCGCGGAGCAAGCCCGAGCATCGCCCCGATCATCCCGGCAAGGCGCTTCGCCTCCTCCGCGTCGCCGCAGTTGACGCCGACGTGCGCCAGACGGACGCCGAGCATGGTTCGCACCGCCTCCTTGCAGATTGCGGTGATCTCGTCCCAGCGCTCGCCCTCGATAAGGTCCTTCTTGACCATCCAGGTCCCGCCGCAGGCGAGGATCTGGTCGAAGGAGAGATAGTCCATCAGGTTCTTCGTGTTCACGCCGCCGGTGGGCATCCACATCAGCTTGCGGTAGGGGCCCGCGAACGCCTTGAGCTTCTTCACGCCGCCGTTGTCTTCCGCGGGGAAGAACTTGACCGCCTCAAGCCCCAGCGCCATCGCCTGCTCCATCTCGCCGCCCGTGGCGGTGCCGGGGAGCATCAGCGCGCCCTTGGAAAGGCCGTACTTCACGGTGTCGGGGTTGAAGCCGGGACTGACGATGAACTGCGCGCCCGCGGCGAGCGCGCGGTCAAGCTGGTCGTGGGTGGTGACGGTGCCCGCGCCGACGAGCATCTCAGGCACCTCGGCGACGATCGCCTTCATCGCGTCCTCCGCCGCGGCGGTGCGGAACGTGACCTCCGCCGCGGGCAGCCCGCCGGCGACAAGCGCCTTGGCGAGCGGCACCGCCTTCGCGGCGTCCTCGATGGCGATGACCGGCACGATGCCGATCCGGGAAATGGTTTTGAGCACTTCATTCATAACAGTCTATCCTCCTATGGCGTAAATTGAAAGCGATCGTTGAGCCAGGTCCTGCAAAGGCCCAGCCATGCGGCGCACGCCGCGTTGGGCGTTTCGACCTCCTGCGTGCACACGGAGATGCCGTGCGCGCCGCCCGAAAACAGATGGCATTCGTAAGGCACGCCCATGCGCTGCATGGCGGTGGTCAGCAGCAGCGTATTTTCCACGGGCACGCTCTCGTCGCCGGTGCAGTGCCAGACAAAGGTGGGCGGCATGTGCGCCGTGACATGGTTTTCCAGCGACAGCATCGCACGCAGCGCCGGGTCTCCGCCGGTGACGAGCTCCGCGGACTCGCGGTGCGCGAACTCCCCCGTCGTAATCACGGGATAGCTGAGCACAAGCGCGTCGGGACGGCACGCCTCGCCCAGCCCCAGCTCGTGCCAGAGCACGCCGAGACTCGCGGCAAGGTGTCCGCCCGCCGAAAAGCCCAGCACGCCGACGTGCTGCGGCTCGATATGCCATTCCTTTGCGCGCTCGCGCACGATGCGCACCGTCTCCGCCAGCTCGTGCAGCGGACGCAGGGCGGACGCGCGCTCCCCGGTCGAATACTCCAGCAGCAGCGTCTGGTAGCCCATCGCGGCGAACGCGAGCGCCGCCGGGTCCTTCTCACGCGGAGAGAGCCAGCGGTAACACCCGCCCGCGCAGATGATGAGCGCGGGGCGGGTCTTATGCGCGGCGAGCCGGTCATGGTCCTCATGGAGATAGAGCGTGACCGGCGCGCCGTTTGCTTTAAATTTGACGACCTGCATACGCTCCCGCGCGCTTCCTTACGGCTGCTTGCCGATGTAGGCAAGGATGCCGCCGTCAACGTAGAGCACGTGGCCGTTGACGAAGTCGGAGGCGTCGGAGGCGAGAAACACCGCGGGGCCCATCAGGTCCTCGGGCGTGCCCCAGCGCCCTGCCGGGGTCTTGGCGACGATGAACTGGTCGAAGGGGTGGCGGCTGCCGTCGCTCTGGCGCTCGCGCAGCGGCGCGGTCTGCGGCGTGGCAATGTAGCCGGGGCCGATGCCGTTGCACTGGATGTTCGCCCCGCCGTACTCCGAGCAGATGTTGCGCGTGAGCATCTTGAGCCCGCCCTTGGCGGCGGCGTAGGCGGAGACGGTCTCGCGCCCCAGCTCGCTCATCATCGAGCAGATGTTGATGATCTTGCCGTGGCCCTTCTCGATCATGCCGGGGATGACCGCCTTGGCGCAGATGAACGGCCCGATGAGGTCGATGTCGACGACCTGGCGGAACTCCTCCGCGCTCATCTCGGTCATGGGGATGCGCTTGATGATACCGGCGTTGTTGACGAGGATGTCCACACCGCCGAGCTCCTTTTTGATCTTTGCGACCAGCTCCGCGACCTCGTCCTCCTTCGTGACGTCGGCAATGTAGCCGCGGGCGTCGATGCCCTTTGCCTTGTAGTCGGCAAGCGCCTTGTCCAGATTCTCCTGCGAGCGGCAGTTGAACACGATCTTCGCGCCAGCGCCTGCCAGCGCCTCCGCGATGGCGAAGCCGATGCCGTACGCCGCGCCGGTGACGAGGGCGACCCTGCCCTCAAGGGAAAAGCTCTTCATAACGTCCATATCGCCTTACCTCCGTTTTTATTTCAGCTGGTTGGTCGGAATGACGTCCATGTCGTCGAACTCCTGATTTTCGCCGCCCATGGCCCAGATAAACGTGTAGCTTGCCGTGCCCGCGCCGGCGTGGATGGACCAGGACGGAGAGATGACCGCCTGCTCGTTGCGCATGACGATGTGGCGGGTCTCATTCCCCTGCCCCATCATATGGAACACCACGTCGCTCTCCGGCACGTCGAAGTACATGTATACCTCCATGCGGCGCTCATGCGTGTGCGCGGGCATGGTGTTCCAGACGCTGCCGCTCTCGAGCACGGTCATGCCCATCGAAAGCTGGCAGGTTTTGAGCACGTCGGGATGGATGAACTGGTTGATGACGCGCTTATTGGAGGTCGCCGCGTCGCCGCAGGGGCGCTTCGCCGCGTCCGCCAGCTTCAAAAGCCGGGTCTCATAGCTGCGGTGCGCGGGCGCGGAAACCATGTAGAACTTGGCGGGACAGTCCGCGTCGTCGCTGGAAAACACGACCTCCCGCGCGCCCATCGTGATGTACAGGCAGTCCTTGTGGCCCAGCTCATACGCCGTGCCGTCGACCGTGATCCTGCCCGCGCCGCCGATGTTGAAAATGCCAATCTCGCGGCGCTCGAGGAAAAAGTGCGTGCCGAAGTTCGCCCACACGTCGATGCCCTTGTCGATGGGCACGGCCTCGCGGACCGGCATGCAGCCCAGCGTGACCATACGGTCCACGTGACTGTAGACCGCCACGACCTCGTCGGCACGGTAAAGCTCCTCGATCAGAAACTCGCGGCGGAGCTCCTCGGTGGTGTAGCGCTTGACGTCGTTGGGATTTGCGGAATAGCGGATGTCCATTTTTATATAGCCTCCTGAATGAATTCAATTCTTTTTCGATCAAATGACCTGTTCGGTCTCCGCGTCAAAGAGATAGACGCTCTCATAGGGGACCGAGAAGGTGATGGCGCTGTCCGTCTCGGGCGTGTCGTGCGGGTCGACCTTCAGGATCGCCTGCTCCCCCAGCATCTTGATATAGACGTTGGTGTTGTCGCCGAGCATCTCCGTCAGCTCCACCTCCGCGTGCAGCACATAGGAGCTCTCATGCTCCCCCAGCCGCACCGCCTCCGGGCGAAAACCGAACACCAGCTCGCGGCCCTCGCAGCGTGCGAGCCGTTCGCCCAGCTTGTGCGAAAGGTCGAGTACGGCGTCCCCGATGCGGATGTGGCCGTCCTTCACGGCGGCGCGGATGAAATTCATCGGCGGCTCGCCGATGAATCCGGCGACGAACATGTTGGCGGGTGAGAAGTACAGCTCCCGCGGCGTGCCGACCTGCTGGATGTAGCCCTCCTTCATCACCACGATGCGGTCCGCCATGGTCATCGCCTCGGTCTGGTCGTGGGTGACGTAGATGGTGGTCGCGCCGGTCTCGCGGTGGATCTGCGTGATTTCGGAGCGCATGGTCACGCGCTGCTTGGCGTCCAGATTGCTCAGCGGTTCGTCCATCAGGAAGATGCCCACCTTGCGGATGATGGCGCGCCCGATGGCGACGCGCTGGCGCTGTCCGCCGGAGAGTGCGCGGGGCAGGCGGTCCAGATAGTCCGTCAGGCCCAGAATGCGTGCGGTGCTGCGCACCCTCTCGTCGATATAGTCCTCGTCCGCGCCTTGCAGCTCCAGACCGAAGGCGATGTTGTCATAGACGGTCATCTGCGGATAGAGCGCGTAGCTCTGGAAGACCATCGCAACGCCGCGCTCGCGCGGGCCAAGCTCGTTGGCACGCCTGCCGTCGATCATAAAGTCGCCGTTGCTGATGTCCTCCAGTCCCGCGATCATGCGCAGCGTCGTGGACTTGCCGCAGCCGGACGGCCCGACAAAGACGATGAACTCCCCCTTCTCCATCTCCAGATTGAAATTGTGGACGGCGTGAAAGCCGTTGGGGTATATCTTGTTGATGTTTTTGAGCGTCAAATAAGCCATTTCGTTACCTCAATTCAGCGCGGAAAGGTCGTACCACGGTTCCAGATACCCGGCAGTCCCCAGCGCCATCTCGCGGAAGAGCTGCCGCCCCGTCTCGCAGGAGAGTCCCATACACAGCGGCTGGGCAAGGAACGACTCCGCGATCCGATCCAGCTCGCGCGCCTTGATCCCCGCGTACAGGTTTTCGATGTTCTGCGCGTTCGCCGACACCAGCGAGAGCACAGGCCCCGGCAGCGGCTGCGCGGCGATGGGAAGCACGCTGTCGCGGTCAAAGACGCAGTTGGTCTCCACCACCGTGCCGTTCGGAAGCTGCGGCATCTGAGCGACGTTGACGACGTTCGCATTGGACACCACGGCGCCGAAGCCCAGAATAGCGAGCATCAGGCGCACCAACTCCTCCGGGCTCCGCCGCGGCGCGACGTCCGCCGTGCCGTTCGCCATCGCCTCGGACTCGGCGATTTTTTTCGTCCGGTCGCGGCGGCGGTAATCCACGCTCGTGAGATGGTAGCGCCAGTGCTCCGCCGCCTCCGGCGAATCCAGATACCACGCCTTGGGCAGAAACTCCACCAGATGCCGGTCTCCCGCCGCGGCGAGCGCGCCGAAGCGGCGAAACAGGTCCATCTTGACCCGGTTCCCGTAGGTAAACGGGTCATATTGCCAGTTTTCCGGGGAGACGCCGTGCTTTTCAACATAGCCGGTTTCGAAAAAGCGCTCCATGAACGGAGGAAGCAGCGCAAGGACGTCGGTGTCCTCCCAGCGGGCACGCGTGATCCAGGTAAAGTGGTTGATTCCCGAGGCGTCGATCGTCAGCTCGTGCCGGTCGGGGCGCGGCACGCCCAATTGCTCGTGCACCACGCAGCAGAGGAAGTCCTCCGCGTTAAACACCTCGTGGCAGCAGCCGAACGCCTTGATTTTGGGAAAAACGTCGTAAAGCGTCCGAACCAGAATCGTCATCGGGTTCGTCAGGTTGATAACCCACGCGTCGGGGCAGCACTTTTCAATGGCGCGCGCAAAGCCCTCGAACAGCGGCACGGCACGCATCGCGCGCAGCACGCCGCCGGGTCCGACCGTGTCTCCGACGCTCTGGTACACGCCGTATTTTTCCGGCGCGTGCACGTCGACCGCCATCTCGTCCAGCGTGCCCGGAAGAATGGAGATCGCGACGAAATCCGCCCCGGACAAGGCGCGCTCCAAATCGTCGTACACCACGTAATCCCAGTGGGAGCGCGCGTCCGGATGGGCGTTGAGCCGTTGTCCGATGCGCCGGTTGAGCTCCGCCGCCTCCCGGTCCGGGTCGTAGAGCGCCAGTTCTCCGCCCAGCTCCGCCGTCAGCGTCAGGTCGTTCATAAACACCCGCGCCCACGCCTTGGAGCCGCCGCCGATATAGACCAGCTTGATATTCTTCACAAAAAAGGTCTCCTTTGCTTGACGAAACGCCGAATTTTAGGGTTCCACGCCGCAGCGGCATAGACAAAACGCGCAAAATATGATAAAAAATAATATTGCAAATCCTTCGGAAGGGGTGCTTGTGTGAATCAAATCATCTATGTGGGGAAGCACCTGCTGACCTTCAGCGTGAATCGCCACGCGCACGAGAGCTGGAGCTGATCTACTGCACCGGCGGCAGCGGCACGATGGTCTTTGACGACTGTTCCCTCTCCTATGAAGAGGACGACATCATCATCATTCCGCCGGGCATGCCGCACACCAACGAGAGCGCCGAGGGCTTCACCAACATCCATATCAACATGCTCGAGCCCACGCTCTCCGTCAAGTCTCCGACGCGCATCCGCGCGGACAGCAGCGGCTTTTTGCTCAACGCCTTTTCCGCCGCCTTCTTTTACTACAGCGAGCCCGCGCAGAGCACCGCGGCGCTGCTCTCCGCCTACGGCGACCTGATTTGCTGCCACCTGATGGCGAGCCAGAGCGCGCCGGCGCGCAGCAAGGTCGTGGAGCAGATTGAAAGCGCCATCATCCGCAACTACCCGGACTGCGACTTCGAGCTCGACGAATTTCTCCGCTCTTTCCCGTTCAGCGACGATTATCTGCGCAAGCTGTTCAAGCGCGAGACCGGCGTCACGCCGCACCGCTTCCTCAGCGACAAGCGGCTGGAGATCGCGGCGTCCTGCCTGAGCTCGACCCACACCGACGCGCAAAACGTCACGGAGGTCGCGCATCTGTGCGGCTTTCGCGAGCCGCTGTACTTCTCGCGGATGTTCAAGAAGAAATACGGCGTCGCGCCGAGCAACTACTCCCTGCTCCTCGCCGAGGAGGCGGAGGCGGAGCGGCGGGTCGAGGGCGTTAAGATCCCGATGTAGGCCTTATGCCCGCCCCAGGCGCTTGATCTCCGTATAGCACAGCAGAAACGGGGCGACGCCCTTGGCGTCGTTTCGGACGACCGGCTCGGAGATATAATAGGCATACGTTCCGTCGCGTCGGCGGTCGCTCTCGGGTCCGAGCCCCGCGACCAGACAGATGCCGCCAAGGTCCAGCTTTCCGTCCGCGACGGTCAGATATCGGTCCATCATGCCGTGAAAGGTCTTTTCGCCTTTCGCGGCATATTCTTTGTCCAGCGCGCCGAGCCGCGCGCCCTTGAGCATGGCGTAGGCGAGCATGCTGCTTCCGCTGGTTTCGAGGTAGTTGCCGGGGCTGCCGCCGCGGTCGACCACCTGCCAGTACATGCCGCTCTCCCCGTCCGCAAAGCGGGAAACGGACGCCATCAGCTCCCGGAAAATCGCGCGGACGCGCTCGTTTTCCGACCCCGGCGGGAGAATATCGATCAGGTCCGCGAGCGCCACGGAAAACCAGCCGATGCTCCGCAGCCAGAAGCTCTTTGAGCAGCCCGTCTCCGGGTCCGCCCAGAAGGCGCGGCGGCTCGCGTCGTATCCGTGGTAATAGAGCCCGGTCTTTTCGTCGCGCATCCGCGCGTACACGGTTTCAAGCTGGCGCAGCGTGTCGGAGCAGTCGCCCCCGCCGAAGCGCAGCTCATAGAGCACGTAGAACGGCTGCGCCATATAGATACCGTCCAGCCAAACCTGATCGGGGTAAATCTTTTTATGCCAGAAGCTGCCCTCTGCGGTGCGCGGCTGGCGGTCCAGCTGTCCGCGCAGCACGGCGGCGGCAGCCTTGTATATTTCCCGGCCCGTTCTCTCGTAGAGCGCGAAGAGGACGCGGCCCTCGTTGACGTCGTCGAGGTTGTATTTGCCCTCGTCATAGGTGCGGATGCTCCCGTCCGGCAGGAGAAAGCTGTCGATCATCTGGCCGACGAAATCGGCATACCGGCTCTCCCCGGTGAGCTCCGCCATTTCCAGCAACGCCGTGAGCATGCAGCCGTCGATGTAGTTCCAGCTCGCGCTCTTGCCCTGGCGCAGCTTTTCGATGTTCCACGCGGTGCGCTCCGGCGTCGATTCCTCCACCAGCCGCGCGACAAAGGCGTCGATCTGCTCATACATAGGCCGGGTCCTCGCTGAAGCGTTCGGTTTCCACGCTCTCATAGTGGTCAGCGATCAGGCGCCTTCCCTCCACACCGTCGAGCGTCACGCCGTCGACGCGGATGTGCCGCACGTTGTCGAGATAGAGGCCCATGCGGCAGCGCTTTTTCGCAAAATTTTCCATGATGGGCACGCCCGGCTTCGCTTCGGGCGAGAAGGAAACGCTGACGTTTTCCAGCGTCACGGCTTCGATAGGCGCCTCGGGCAGCCCATCGATATAGCACGCCGCCACCTCCGCGCCCGTGCACGTGAGGTTTTGGAAGCGGAAGCTCCCGAGGTGCGGCGTGCGCTCGTCCACGGGCAGCTTCTCCCGCGACCAGACATATTCGCTCTCCCGGTCGGGGTCGCAGCAGTTGTACCACATATTCACCGCGATGGGCGTCAGTACGCCGTCCATGCGGATGTTGTCAAAGCTCACATTGTCGATGACGCAGTTCTTCCCGCGCCCGCGGCGGGTCTTGATGCGCAGCCCGCGGTCCGTGCCGCGGAAGAGGCACTGCGAAACGCTCAGGTTCCGCACGCCCGCGCCGATCTCGCTGCCGAGCACCACCGCGCCGTGTCCGAACTCCATCAGACAGTTGCGGATGACGTGGTGGTCGGCGGGGCGGTTGAGCGTCGAGCCCAGCTCGATCTTGCCGGACTTGATAGCGATGCAGTCGTCCCCCACCGTGAAGCGGCAGCCGATGATATTGACGCCGTCGCAGGACTCGGGGTCCAGCGCGTCGGTGTTGGGGCTGTCCTTTGGCGCGGTGACAAGGAGGTCGTAAAACGACACATTTTCGGAATAGTAGGGGTGCAGCTGCCATGAGGGCGAGTTGCAGGCGTGCACGCCGTGGACAGTCACGTTTTTGCAGCGGTTGAAGAACATCAGCCGCGGCCGCGCCGTCGGGAATTCGCGGAACGCCGTCCAGAAATCGCTGTTTTGCGCGTTGCCGTCCACCGTGCCGGGACCGATGATCGCAATGTCCTCGGCGTATTCCGCCGTGAGCAGCGACTGGTACATCGGTCGCGCGCAGCCCTCGAAGCCGCCGATATGCACCTCCGCGCCGCCGTTGAGGTCCCGGACCGTGCCGGGAACGATGGGATAGCGCTCCCGCTCCGCCGAGCCGAGCAGCGTCGCGCCCGCGGCGAATTCGACGGTCATATGGCTCTTGAGCGTCTGCGGCAGCGTCAGATAGGTCCCCGCTGGGAAATAGAGCCGTCCGCCGGAGGGCAGGAAGGCGATCGCCGTGCGGATGGCTTCGGTATCGTCGTGCACGCCGTCTCCGGCCGCGCCGAAGTCGCACACGTCCACGGCGCAGGTCTCCTCTTTCGTGCGGAAGGAAAGGGTCTCGTCCAGCCCCGCCGCGCGGAGCCGCAGCGTATGCTCCGTGCCGGGCGCGAGGTCAAAGATCGAAAAGACGTTGGTCTCCGCCTCCCGCACGTCCGCACCGTCCAGAGCGATCGTATAGCGCTCCGGCGCGTAGTACGGGGCGGTGTTTTTCAGCTCGAAGCAAGCGGAGGTCGAACCGAGAAATAGAATTTCGAGCATGGATAAGCTCCTTTTACCGCGCGCTCCTTTTTGCGTCCGCCACAACGGCGCAAAGCGTGCGCTTGATGAGAATAAACAGCAGGTCGAAGCCGGTGTAGAACACGCCGAAGAGGATCGGGCCGACGCCCAGAGGCCGTGCGTCCGCTCCCTGCGCCGCGGTGATCGCAAGGTTGAGCAGGGTATAGAGCATATCGACGCACAGCAGCGGCAAAAACGCATAGAGGATGTTCAGTGGGAAGCTGAGATAGCCCTTGCGCGGGAACATCATCCAGCGGTCCGCGCCGCCCCGGCTCTTGGCGAGAAAACGCAGCGCGTTGTTGGTGAGAAGGTCCGTCACGACGCCGAGCGCGATGCCGAAGATCAGCAGCAGATCCAGCCGGTCGGAGACGTAGCCGCCCAGCCCCCAGAAGATGAAGAAGCAGACCGAGCCCGCAAACCACATCTTCACGAAAAGGAGCTTCGCCCAGTCGGCAAGCCTCAGCCTGGGGCCAGAGCGGTAGCGGCGCAGCTCCTCCTCCGGAACTTCGGGCGAATTGCTCTCGTCCGCGTTCACCAGATCGTTCACAGCGTCGGTGTGGAGCTTGTAGTAGTCCGCGGCGGAGCGGGTCTCCTGCCCGTCCGCGCCGCGCTTATCGCGTTCCTTTGCCACGGCTCACGCGTCCTCGCCGGAGATGTCGATCTCGCCGAGCCTGCCGTTGTCCTCCACGATGATGGAGGTCTTGATCCTGCGCAGAAGCTTCGCGTAGACCGGCATCAGCGCCGTCAGCGCCGCGCCCGTGAGCATGATGGCGATGTGGTCCTGCAGGACGTTGTACGCCTGCGCGATGTACTTGGTCGACTTGTCGATGACGATGGGGTTGTCCGCGCGCGTGAGCGCGTCCGTGATGAGCGAGGAGTAGTAATAGTCACAGTAGAGGATCACGCCCACCATGAGCGCGGCGAGCACGAGCATCGGAATGACCGGCTTCTTGCGGCGAGGGAAGGCGTTGAGAAAGCAGGTCAGCGAAAGCATGGAAAACAGCATCGTCACAAACCCGCACAGGCCCATGCCGGGGCCCTGAATTTTCGCGGTGGTGTCGGAGATGTGCGTAAGGTTGAGCGAATAGTACAAAAACGCGAGCACGAAGACCAGCAGCGGAATGATCGAGGGGCGGCGCTTGAGCGCGACGATGCGCTTGCGGAAGAATTCCTTCATGGCTTCACGCTCCCTTCCTGATGGCGTTTCCGGACTGCTTGTCGAAGAAATGGCAGCGCTTGAAAGCGACCTTGATCTCGTCGTCCTCCCGATAGTCGCACCAGCCGCGCAGCTTCGCGGAAAGCTTGTGCTCCGGCGTGTTGACGCCGCCGATATGCCCGTGGACCAGCGTGTTCATGCCGAGGTTCTCGTTGGAAAAGACCTTCACGCCGATCTCTCCGCCCGCCTCCACGTCCTCGGGGCGGACGCCCAGCGTGATCTCGCGTCCGGCGTAGGCCTTGAGCAGCCCCTTCTCCTCCTCGCTGAGCGCGACGGAAAAGCCCTTGCCCTCCAGCTCGTTTTCGCGCACGGCGACGTCAAAGAAATTCATCGGCGGCAGGCCGATGAAGCTGGCGACGAACAGGTTCGCCGGGGAGTCGTACAGCTCCAGCGGCGTGCCGACCTGCTGCACGTGTCCCATCGACATGCACACGATGCGGTCGGCAAGCGTCAGCGCCTCGGTCTGGTCGTGGGTGACGTAGAGCATGGTCGCCTGCAGGCGCTTGTGCAGGAGCAATATCTCGCGGCGGGTCGCGCCGCGGAGCTTGGCGTCGAGGTTGGAAAGCGGCTCGTCAAACAAAAACACCTTCGGGCTGCGCACAATGGAGCGCCCCATGGCGACGCGCTGGCGCTGTCCGCCGGAGAGCTGCGCGGGCTTTTTGTTGAGCTGGCTCGTGAGGTCCAGGATCTCCGCCGCGGCGAGCACCTTCTTGTGGATGACGTTGGGGTTCTCCTTGCGCAGCGTCAGGGAAAACGCCATGTTCTCATAGACGGTCATGTGTCCGTAGAGCGCGTAGTTCTGGAACACCATCGCCATGTCGCGGTCCTTGGCGGGCGTCGTGGTGATGTCGCGCCCGTCGAGCAGCAGATGCCCGGCAGTGATATCCTCCAGCCCCGCGATCATGCGCAGCGTCGTGGACTTGCCGCAGCCCGAGGGGCCGACGAGCACGATCAGCTCGCCGTCCTTGACGTCAAGGTTGAAATCAAACACCGCCTGGACCTTGTTGTCGTATATCTTATCTACATGCTGAATGCTGAGCTGTGCCATTGCGTTTCCTCCTTTACGCCGCGCGGGAGTCGAGCGACGCGATGTGCGCCGCCAGCGCGCGGCTTCGGATCACGCCGATCACGGCGCCCACGAGCAGGCACGCGGCGGAGAGGCAGAGAAAAACCACCGTGCGGGTAAACTGCGCGTCGCCCATGACCGCGGACGGCACGTCCTGCACGGTGACGACGGCGGCGTGCGCCTTCATCGGATAGATGAAAATGCGCGCCAGCTGCCCCAGCCCCAGCGCTCCCATCAGCCAGGCGTAGCCCGCCTTATAGTTCTTCACGCCCTCGGAGCAGAGAAACGCCGCGAGCATGAAGATCAGGTTGTAGAGAATGGACGCGCCGACGAGGATGTTGTAGTAATACGTCCCCACGTCGGACTCGTAGATGCTGATGAAAAAGCACACGTCAAAGAGGATCGCGAGCAGCGCGAGGTTGGCGGAGGTCTTGTTCTTCGTAAAGCGCATCCGATCCAGCCGGATCGAGCGGTCTTCGTTCGCCGTCATGCCGCCGCCTCCTTTCCCTCGTTGAGCAGTCTTTTTTCGTCCCGCATGAGCATGGTCTTCCAGGCCGCGTTTGCGACCAGCGCGGCGGAGACCAGGATCGTCAGCGCGAACACGGCGTAGTGCGCGTCGAACCAGAAGGTCGATTCGGTGTACGCGGTCTTCCACAAATCGGCGTGCGCGCGCAGCGCCTCGAAGTCGACGCGCAGGAAGCGCTCCTTGTATGCCTCGATGTAGCCGTGCGCCCAGACGGCAATATAGACATTCGCCGCGGCATAGGCGCCGACGGCCAAATAGTTTCCGATGTAATACTTCCGTCTCGTGTGCGTGTTGGTGATGTACAGCAGGCACGCGAGCAGGAGAAGGCCGATGCTGTAGCGCAAAAGCGCGCTGTTGAACGGCTGCATGGTGTAGTAGACGATGGAGCCCGGCACGTCGGTCTGCGTGAGATCGGCGGGGTTGCGCATCGTGGAATAGAGCGTGTCGTACAGGTCCGTCATGATACCGAGGGAATAGAGAAAGACGAGCGCGCTCGCGAAGATCGCCAGCAGGCAGATCAGCTTTTGCAAAGCCATTTGCTTTTTATACATAAGGACCTCCTCTGACCCGAGTCCCCTTCCCCCGGGGCCTGCGCCTCGGGGGAAGGGCGAATCCGGCGGGTCAGTTTTGCACCGCTTGGTTTGGTATTCCGCACCGCGTCACGGTGCCTTGGGTTTTTCAGAGGGTTTTACAGGGAGTTGTAGTAGGTCAGCAGGCGATCCCACGCGTCCTGCTTGATTTGCAGATACTGCGCGCCGCCCATGGTGTCCTTCACGGTCGCGGCGGCGTCATCGGCGTTGGACATGCCCTGCTCGGTGTAGCCGCTGACGATCTGGTTGACGAACAGGCTCTCGCCGTCCTTGTTCTGGGAGAACTTGCCGTTGTTGCTCAGGTCGGTGTAGGTGTTGATGAGGTCGTTCTCCTGCTTGGTAGTCGGGAGCACGGTCGGGATGGAGGTGTACCACGGGTTGCTGGTGACGGCAAGCTCGGGGTGCTTGATGACGCCGAGGCCGATGGCGACGGAGATGTGGCCCGCGCCCTCCTTGCCGACCTCATGCGTGCACTGATACTCGAACGCCTGGCTCTTGGCGAAGCTGAGCGTGGAGCCGAGGTACTGGCGCGCGTAGTTGGTATAGTTGCCCTTCGCCTTCTCCCACAGCTCGGCATAGGTGGCGTCGGCGATCTCGGGCATCTGCTTGCCGTTGAAGTTGAAGGTCACATAGCTGCCGTCGGCGTTGGTCTTGATGAATGCGTCGGGGCCGTAGGACATGAGAATCATGCCCTTGTCGCTGTAGGCGTAGTCAATAAGCTTGAGTGCGGCATAGAGCTTGTCCTGGTTGCCCTCGACGCCCGCCTTGGAGATGCCCCAGCCGTCGGTCTTGACGCTGCGCCAGGACTCGGTGAAGCGCATGTAGCTGCCGCCGTTGGTGCCGTCCTGCCAGCAGGCGACGGGCACCATGACCGCCATGTACTTCTCGCCCTGGTCCGCCTGAAGCTTGGTGGCGTTGAGGATGGTCTGGGTCTGGTTGTAGTCGTAGTGCATGAAGCCCATGTCGTTTTCGAGCATGGTGGAGCTGGACTCCTTGGACATGTCGATGAAGGACTTGGAGATTAGGCCCTCGCGCGCCATGGCGTTCATGCGCTCAAGCGCCTTGTAGGTATCGGGCTCCTGACGGGCGTCGTGAAGCTTGCCGTCGGTGCCGAGGTAGAGGTAATCCTGACGGGACTCGAGGCCGCGCACGCCGAACAGGTGGCCGGCGAAGCGGTACATATCGACGCGGCGCTGGTTGTTGTCGTCCTCACGGGAGAACAGGCCCTGCACGGAGTCGGTGCCGTTGAGCGTCTGCGGGTTGGCGACGACGCAGCGCAGCAGCGCGACGAGCTCGTCCGCGTCCCACGCGGCGTTCTGGCCGACGAAGAGGTTGGAGCGCTCGGTGCCGTAGTAGCCGCCGTACGCCTCGTCGATGTAGGTGCGAAGCATGTTCACGGCGTCCACGCCGCTCATGGCGCCCGCGGCGTTCATCTTCTCGATGATGTTGCCGGCGGCGTCATAGTCCTTGGTGACCTTCTCAACGCCGCTGCCGTCCAGCTTCACGGTGTCGACGGAGACCTTGCCGGAGGTGGGCATGTAGGGCTGGTAGACCGGCACGGCGGTCTTGTTGCTGGCGGAGGCGGTGAACTCACCCTCGCCGTCGAGGAGCTTCTGCACCCAGTCCACGCGCATGAGCGGCATACGCTCGATGTCGTTCACGCCATCGAAGTACGGGGAGAAGTAGATCGCGCCGTTGGAGGTGTTGCCGGTGATGGAGAGGCGGACGATCGGGTTCGCCTCGAGATACGCCTTGAAGTTGGGCATCATGTCGAGATACTCGCCGATGTTGACCATGCTGCCCGCCTCGCCGTACTCGGTGAGCTTGCTGGCGGTGCCGCTGACAACGTCGACCTCACCCAGGCGCTCTTTCCAGTAGTCGAATTCCTTGGAAGCGCTGTTGCCCTGATACTTGTCCTCAATGACGATGTTCAGGACGTTCTGCACCTCGACCCAGGTCGGCTTGAGGTCGCCGGCGCGATAGGTGTTGCCGTCGGCGAGCGTGATGCCGTCGCCCGCAACCTCGGCGTCAAAGCTGAGGCCGGTCTTGGTGGAGTTGTAGCCCGTCGCCATGCGAAGCACGGTGCCGTCGGCATAGGACAGCTCGGGCTCCGGCTCCTGCGCGGGCTCCGTCGCGGCGGGGGTGTTGGTATCCGTCGCAGCGGGGGTTTGGGGCTGGGTCTGCGTGGGCTGCTCGTACTGGTCGACGTCGATCTTCTTGCCGCAGCCCGTAAACAGGACCGCAAGCATGGAGACGCAAAGCAGCAGAGCGATCAGAGACTTGCTTTTTTTCATGTTATCCTCCTGCAAAAATTTTATATCGTTTTCCGGTGGTCCGGTAAAACTACTTATTCCTTCACGCCGCCGACGTTGACGCCCTTGGCGAAATACTTCTGGATGAAGGGATAGATGACCAGAATCGGGATGATGGAGCAGACAATGAGCGCGTAGATAATGGAGTCGGAGGCGTAGACCTCATTCCAGCCTGCCATCGCCTCCGGGTCGGTGAATTCCTCGAGCTTGAGGCGAATGAAGACCTGTAACGGATGCTCGTTGGAGTTGGAGATCATCTGCCGCGCCCAGAAGTAGCCGTTCCAGCGGGAGATGCCGAAAAACAGCGCCACCGTCGCAATGGTGGATTTGCTCATGGGGATGTAGACCTTGCCGAGCACCTGGAACTCGCTCGCGCCGTCCACGATGGCGGCCTCCTCGATCTCGCTGGGCACGCCCTCGAAGGCGTTTCGAAGCAGGATGATGTTCATCGCCGCCATGCCCATCGCGATGACGACCAGCCACTTGTCGTCCATGATGCCCGCCGCGTTGAAGATCTTCTTGGTGTCGAGGTAGTTGAGGTACTGCGGCACGATGCCCGCGGCAAACCACATCGTAAAGACGAGGAAGAAGTTGAAAAACTTGCGGAACAGCAGCCGCTTTTTCGACAGCGCGTAGGCGCCCAGAATGGAGTAGAACAGCGCCCAGACCGTGCCGTAAAACGTCAGAAACAGCGTGTTGGAGTAGGCGTTCCAGAACATGTTGTCGCTGAACATCTTGCGGAACGCGTCAAACTGCACGTCCTTGGGGAACACCACAATTCGGTTGTAGTCCACGGCGGCGCGCCCGCTGATGGACGCGGAGATCGCGTAGATAAACGGATAGAGACAGCAGAGCGCGAACACAGTCAGCAGCGTGTAGCTGATGATCTTGAAGATCAGCTCGGAGATTTCGAGTTTTCTTTTCATGCCGTGCCTCCTCAGTACAGCGACACGTCGGACGCCTTGCGTGCGATCGTGTTCGCACCGATGACCAGCAGCATGCCGACGACGTTGTTCATCATCTCCGCCGCCGAGGCGATGCCCTTCGCGGCACCCGCGAGGCCGTAGCGCTGGGCGAAGGTGGAGACCACGTCCGCGGTGACATAGGTGTTGGTGTTGTAGAGCAGCAGAACCTTCTCATAGCCGATGTTCAGCAGCGAGCCGATACGCGTGATGAGCATGATGACGATGGTGGAGAGGATGCTCGGCAGTACGACATAGCGCATCTGCGCCATCTTGCCCGCGCCGTCGATCTGCGCCGCCTCGTAGCTCGTAGGCGAGATGGCGATGATCGCGGCGAAGAACACGATGGAGTCGTAGCCCGCGCCCTCCCAGATGCCGCTAATGATGTAGATCGGGCGGAAGAAGGCAGGGTTGTTGAGAAGGCCCGCGTTCGCGGCTTCCTTCGTAACCCAGCCCAGCGAGGCGAGCGCCTGTGAAACGATGCCCATGCCTGTGGTCAGCGAGCCCTGCTTGACCAGCATCATCACCAGCGAGGTCATCACGACCGTGGACATGAATTTCGGCAGATAGGTCAGCACCTGATAGACGCTGCGGGCGATGTTCGAGCGGATCTCATTGAAGAACAGCGCCAGAATGATCGGCATCGGAAAGCCGAAGCACAGCCCGTAAAAGCTGAGGATGAACGTGTTGCGCAGCGCGCGCCAGAACTCAAGCGACAGGTTGTCCCCGCCGACGAGCAGGCGCTTGAAGTACGAAAAGCCGGAGAACAGCTGCTGCGACACCGGCAGCACCTCGTCCGAGACCTTGAAGCAGCCCAGGAGCTCATACATCGGGAAGTAGCGCCAGAACAAAAACACCAGCAGCATCGGCACCAGCATGATGTACAGCCGCCAGTCCCGCAGGATCGTGCGTCCGACGTGCAGCCAGTAGTGCTTCTCCACATCGTCGCGAACCGCCTGCTCCGGGTCCTCCCGATAGGTCCCCGTCGCCTCGTCGCGGATGAGATAGTCGGCAGCCCTCGCCTTCATTTTGTTCCCTCTCTTTCCTCCCCCCAGGTATCCCGCTCATGGATACGCAGGAGATAGTGCTTTTGATCCTCGAAAATACCGTCCAGCCGCCGCGCGATCCAGACGATCAGAGCAGTGAACAGCCCGGAGAGCAGGTCCGTCGTGACGAATCCGAGGCAGGCGCTCGCGGCGGCGCCCAGAACCAGCGCCGCGGCGGCGCGTCCGAGCTGCATGAAAAGCAGCGTGCACAGCGCAAAGGTCACGCTCAGAAATCCGTCGTTCCGAATGCGCTCCTTGCCCAGCAGCCGCAGCCAGAGCAGCGATGCGAGTGAAAAAAGATTGCCCGCGCAGTAGATCAGATATTGCCCCGGCTCCGCGTGCGCGGCGGCGCAGAACACCGCCCCGCCCAGCACCGCGTGGATCGCCGCGGCGGCGCCCCAGCGCATCAGCACGATCGAAACCACCGCCGCCGTGACGGACACGGTGTAGAGCTGATCCGGGAACCAGCGTGTCGCCGCCGTGACGATCACGGCCTCCGAGATCGAAAGCATCAGCGCGAACGCGGACAGGTCCATCGCGCGATACCGTTGCAGCGTGATTTGTCGGTCCATAAAACTCCCCCGGACGTCGTCTGTCCGGCACTTTTCACCTTGTTGTCATTATTATAGCGGAGGACCGCGAAGGTCGTACATAGCAAAAACAATTTCCTTCATGCACAAAAAAGACTTGTTGTCCATAGGGTCTTTGCATCACTTTGTCAATGTGCTATAATCCAATTAGTCAAATTTGTGCAATATGGAAAGAGAGGGTTTACCATGACCGAACTGTACGCGCACCCCGGGGACGACTTGCAGGCATTGCTCGACGCCGCGCCCACCGGAGCGACGGTCCATCTCGCCGCCGGGACTTACCGGCAAAAGCTGCTGCTCACGACGCCCGGGCTCACGCTGCTCGGCGCGGGGGCGGACGAAACCATCCTCGTCTGGGACGACTACGCCCAAAAGCTCCATGCCGACGGCAGGGAGTACAACACCTTCCGCACCTGGACGCTCGCCGTCTGCGCCGACGGCGTCACGATGCGCGGCGTCTCCGTCGTCAACGACGCGCTGCACCCGGAGACGAAGGGGCAGGAGGTGGCGCTGAGCGTCTACGGCGACCGCTTTCTGATGGAGGACTGCGCGCTCGTCTCCACGCAGGACACACTCTTTCTCGGTCCCCTGCCCCGCGACCTCATTGCGCGCTATGTGGACCTGCTCCCGCCGCTGCTGCGCGTCGACCGGCGGCTTTCCCAGCGTTTTGTGAACTGCCGCATCGCGGGCACGGTGGATTTCATCTTCGGCTGCGGCGACGCCGTGTTCGAAAGCTGTGAGATACGCTCCCTCGTGGACGCGCGGGGCAGCGGCTACCTTGCCGCGCCGGCGCACGAGTGCGAACAGACGGAGGGCTTTGTCTTCCGCGACTGCGCGCTCACCTGCGAACCCGGCGTCGCGCCGGGCAGCATTTACCTTGCCCGCCCGTGGCGGGACTATGGGCTCGCGCGCTTTGAAAACTGCGCCGTCGGCGCGCACATCGCAAAGGCGGGCTTCGACAAGTGGAACGACTCGGAGCGCGACAAGACCGCGCGGTTTTACGAGACGCCGCCCGTCCCCGGGCGCGTGCCCTGGTGCAACCGCGCATGATAAAAGCGAGGCGGGGCGATCCACGATGGATCCTCCCGCCTCGCGCGCTGTATTGGGTTGTTGTGCCGTATGCTTATTCTAAGGGGGTACTCCACTCCTCGCACAGCGGAGCATAGGTGGTCTTGTCCACCAGCATGAGCTTGTAGGCCGCCGCGCCCGCGTCGACGTTGAGCTTTTTTCCAAACGTATCGCCCGAGACAACGTCCGCGCTCGTCATGCCGAGCATTTTGCCGTTCGTGCCGTACCACGCCGCGATCAGCAGTGCGTTCTCCGGCGCCTGGGTGACGCTGCAGGTGAGCGTCGAACCGCTGACCGTTCCGCTGACGCCGCAGGTGGTGGACGATATCGTCACCACGATGGTCCTCGTCCCCGCAGAATCGAAGAACGCAACGTTCCCCGCCACCTTGTAGTACACCTGATAGGTCCCCGCGTCAACTGCCGTCGGGAGGTCCGTGGAATAGTTCACGTTGTCGAGGGAGTAGGTGATGCTGTTTCCCGTTTTGTTTCCCACAATTACCTCGGCGGGAGAGACGAGCGTCTGTGCCGTGCCCGTGTATACCAGATTTGAAACGGCGGTCGGCGCCTTAATGGTTTGAGACATACGGAGCGATTTATCTTCAGCCGAGAAGCTGAGAAAACGCGGATCGAGCTTCAGGGCAGGACGGACGCCGAGTAACGCGGAAACAGGCATCATGGGGTCGCAGACCTCGCCGCTGCTGCCGGTCACATACGCGGCGTTGTTGCCGATGACTCTGGCTGAATCGCGGAGCCACCAGCCGTCTAATGACGTCCCGGTCGCTTTTGCGCATTTCCTGACGGCCTGCGGCAATTGCTTTGCTTCTTTTTGGGAAAGCAGCCAGAGCTTTGCCGGATTTCCCTCCGGGTCCGCCGGCGTGACGCTGACGACCGCGTCGCCAAAAACCCAGAACTTTTTGGCTTGTTCGCTCAGATTTATTTCGACCACGGAGCCTTTAAACGCAACGGTGGGGAACATTGTCCCCTGGGGTTCAATGTCGAATTCGGACGAGCCCACGCACTCCTTCGCCAGTAGCGTTGCCGTGCCCGCTGCGGCGTCGTTCGCAATGACGTACCAGTCCATGTCGTTGAACCTTACCGTGTCTGTTGTGCCGACAAAGGCGCCGAGATCGAACTTCAGCGTAAACGACCTTGTTTCAGAATAAAAGCTGACGGACGAAAGATCGAGCCGCAAAACGGGACGGACGCCATAGATCCAGCTCAGAGTCGTGCTGCCCGCTTCAACATAGAAGCCGCTTTTGTTCGAATAACTGGCGGCGACGTCTTTGCCGTTCCGGGATGTAAGGAGCCACCACCCATTATCCTGCGCGCCGTCCGGCCATGGGCAGGATAAGACGGCTCCCGGCAGCGCTTTCGCCTCTTCCGTGGAAAGCAGCCGGAGCTTTGCGGAATTGCCTGCCGACGGGCCCGTACTTTTGACCGCGGCGTCGACCGCGGCGAAGCTCCAGGAATAATATGTGCGCAGATAAGCTTCGATCGTGGAGTCCCGATAGGCGTTGCTGCCGCCGCCCGGGTTGAAGGGAGACGCGCCGACGCACTCCTTCGCAAGCAGCGTGAGCGTTCCCTCGTCCACTGCCGTGGAATCGTCCGCGATGACGTACCATTCCATGCCGTTGAACGTCACGGTCTTACCCGCCAGTGTGTCCGCGCTGTCGCCGTCGGCGGGGAGGTAGTGCCCGTATGCCGTGATGGTGAACTCCGCGATCTCCACCGATCCGGAAACATATGTGCTGCCGCTCTTTGCGGTCACCACCACCCGGTAAGCGCCCGGCTGCGTCGGATATTCCGAAGGGCCGGAGGTCTCGCCGGACCGGATGTATGCCACGGTGTATTCGGAGGGAGGGACGATGAACACGCCATAGGTGACGCAGACAGTCCGGGCAACGGTGTCCAGTGTTACCGTGCAGTCAGCCAGAGAGATGGTATCGCCGCCGGATATCGAAAACGTCCTTGTGTCGGCGTTGAAGGTGACCTCCTCCAGAGCAAGCTTCAAGGCCGGGCGAATGCCGCGAATTAAAAATGGGTTTGTGGCATTATCAAAGTTGCCGCTAGTCGAGCTCACGCATTTCACATATCCATATTCACCGTCGGCACTGAATACGAACGAGCGAAGCCACCAGTACTTGCCTACCCCTTCTATCGGCGCACATTTTTTGGCATTTGCAGGCACGGCTTCCGCCTCTTCTTCGGAAAGCAGCCAGAGCTTTGCCGGATTTCCCTCAGGCTCCGTCGGGGTGACGGTGACGACCGCGCTGTCGGCGGCAAAGAAATGGCTCCTGTAATACTCGTCCAGATAGTTTTCGACAATGGTGCCTTTGTAGGATTTTGGACAATAGGTATCTTCCCACATGCCCGCGCCGACGCACTCCTTCGCAAGCAGCGTGAGCGT
>SVKP01000053.1 GCA_015068395.1 Oscillospiraceae bacterium | reverse complement strand
TCTGCACGAAGGGGAACGCGAAGGCAAGATGCACGCCCGCGAGCAGCAGCGGTGCGAAGAACACCGTGAGCACCTGCGAGTTGATCGCGTTTTTGATCTCCTGCTTCGTCATGCCGACCTTCTGCATGATGCCGAAACGGCTCTGGTCCTCATAGCCCTCGGAGAGCTGCTTGTAGTAGATGATGAGCGCCGCCGCGGCGACGAACACGATGGAGAGGATGATGCCGATGAAAAAGAGACTGCCGTACATGCCGAAGTAGTCGCCGCGGTTCCCCGCGAGCGTGCTGACGCCGAGACCGTACAGCTCCGGCTCCATATCCCGGTACAGCGCGTCCGTGAGCTGTGACGCAAGCTCGATCTGCTCGTCCTCGCTGACGCCGGGCAGGTTGAGGTTCAGGTACTGCCTGGGATCGGCTGTCAGCATGGCCTCATCGAGGCTTTTGACGTAGTCGAAGACCTCCTGCGCGTAGTCCTCCCAGTCCGGCACGAATACGAAGTACGCCGTGACGAGGGTGGAGCTGGTCGAGACCCGGAAGGGCAGCTTGTCAAGCTTACCGCTGACGCGGAGCGTCCGGCAGCCGTTGATGGTGAAGGTGTCGTATGCGTAGGCGCTGCCGCTGGACCAGATCACTGCCTCGCCCGGGGAGAGCGTCAGCGTTGTCCCCGACAGGCGCTCGTAGTCGGAGAGCGGAACGATGAAGACCGAGCGCACGTTTTCCAGCATCTGGGCAGAGGAGGACATGTCGACAAAACGGGTGACGCCGTCAAGCTCCAATGTGCCGCCGCCAAAGTAGCCGCTCGTATCCAGCGCGGTGTAGGCGGCCGCCTCGACTGTTCGCTCGCCGCAGGCGTCGCGGGCGATGGCGCGCAGCCGGTCAGCCGTCTCCTCCGAGCAGACCGCGGGGGAGGAAAAGCGCGCCTTGACCATGAGATCGTATGGGCACTCCCCGCGCAGCGAGTTCTCGCCGCCGAAGTAGAGGCAGCTTGAGGACGAGAGCATCACCAGCACCATCGTCGCAAGGATGCAGATGGACGCGAGCCCTGCGCCGTTGCGCTTCATGCGGAACGCCATCGACGAGACGGAGACGAAGTGCGCGGGCTTATAGTAGTAGCCCTTGTTCTTTTGCAGCAGGCGGCACAGCACGACCGAGCCCGCGATGAACAGCAGATAGGTCGCCAGAATGACCATCAGCACCGCGAGAAAGAACAGCGTGATCGCGGCGAGCGGCGAGTCGATGCTCACGGCGAGGTAGTACGCCGCGCCGAGAAGAAGCAGGCCTGCGAGGGCGAACAGCCAGTTGGCCTTCGGCGGTTTCTCGCCTGCCGCCTCGCTTTTGAGCAGGTCGAGCGGCTTGGTCAGACGCACGCGGGCGAGGGAGGCGATGAGCAGCACCATGAAGATCGCCCCGAAGAAAATGAGCGTCGCAAGGATGCTGGACGGCTCAACGTGGAGCGCGTAGCCGATCTCCTCTCCCGCCATATGCAGCAGGAACAGCTCCGCGAGCTTGGCAAACAGCAGCCCTCCCGCGAGCCCGGCGACGAGGGAGAACAGCGCCGAGAGCAGCGTTTCCCACAGCAGAATGCGGCTGAGGTTCGCCTTGCTCATGCCGAGGATGTTGTAAAGCCCAAACTCCCTGTTGCGCCGCCGCGCGAGGAAGACGCTGGTGTAGAGCAGAAACAGCAGGGAGAAGAGCGCGAGGACAATGGTGCCGAGATTCAGGATGATCGACATGCTGCTGCCGCCGCGCATGGTGTTCATCAGCGGGGAGTGCGCCAGGCTCGCGAGGATGTAAAACATCATCACCGTTCCGGCGCAGGTCAGCAGGTACGGCAGATACAGCCGCCTGTTCTTGCGCATGCCGTCGAGGGCGAGGCGCAGATAGAGACCCTTTTTCATGCGACCTCGCCTCCCGTCGCCAGCACCGTCAGCGTGTCGGAGATCTTCTGATAGAGCAGCTCGTTCGTGTCCCTGCCGCGGTAGATCTGGTGGTAGACCTCGCCGTCGCGGATGAAGAGCACGCGCGTCGCGTGGCTCGCCGCCTTGACGCTGTGCGTCACCATGACGATGGTCTGGCCCCTGCGGTTCACGTCGCCAAAGAGCGTCAAAAGCTCGTCGGTGGAGCGGGAGTCCAGCGCGCCGGTCGGCTCGTCGGCGAGCAGCAGCTTCGGCTCGGTAATCAGCGCGCGGGCGACGGCGGCGCGCTGCTTCTGTCCGCCCGAGACCTCGTAGGGGTACTTTTTCAACAGACCCGCGATGCCCAGCTCCTCCGCCAGCGGCTTGAGCCGCTCCGCCATCTCCGCGTGCGTCTTGCCCGCGAGCACGAGCGGGAGGTAGATGTTGTCCTCAAGCGTGAAGGTGTCGAGCAGGTTGAAGTCCTGAAACACAAAGCCCAGCTGGTCGCGCCGGAACGCGGCGACGTCCTTCTCCGGGAGCGACGCGGTGTCCACGCCGTCGAGCAGCACCGTGCCGGTGGTCGGCTTGTCGAGCGCCGCGAGCAGATTCAGAAGCGTCGTCTTGCCGCTGCCGGACTCGCCCATGACCGCGACGTACTCTCCGCGCTCGACGGAGAAGTTGACGCGCCGCAGCGCCTCTACCTGCTGCGTGCCAAAGCGCGAGGTATAGACCTTTTTCAAATCGTGTACTTCCAGAATACTCATAGCATTTTCCTCCTTCGGAATTCTGCCCCTATCATAGCAAACGGGAAAATGCCATGCCATCGATTCGGCTTACATTTTCCCGTTCGATTCTTACAGTTTTGTAAGATTACATCTTAATCGCCGTTTCTCTCGCCGCGAACCGCGGCAACCGAGAAACATGGCTTTTATAGTAAGCGCAATGATTCATTTCGCTTACTATTTATTCCACCGTGAGCTTTTTGCACGAGAGGTCGAGGCGTATGACCGTGCCGCGGCCCGGCTCGGACTCCGCCGAGATTGTGTGGCCGAGATTCTGACAGACGCGGCGGCAGAGGTAGAGTCCCAGCCCGCTCGCCTGCTTGTCCGCGCGCCCGTTGTAGCCCGTGAAGCCCTGCTCGAAGATGCGCGGCAGGTCCTCCGGCGCGACGCCGATGCCCGTATCGGCGACGCAGAGCGTGGCGGGCGATTCCAGATAGATCGACACCCTGCCCGCCGGGGTGTACTTGAGCGCGTTGGAGAGAAGCTGCTCGAGCACGAAGGCGAGCCACTTCTCGTCGGTCAGCACGCGGAGGTTCGTGGGGCGGAGGTCCAGCGAAAGCCTGCGCTCGATGAACTCGCCGGAGAACTTCTTCACCGCGCCGCGCACGATGGGGTCAAGCTCGCACTCACGCAGGACGTAGTCGGTCGCGTCCGCGTCCAGCCGCAGATAGGCAAGCACCATCTCCACATAGCGCTCCACGCGCCCCAGCTCCGCCGTCAGGCGGCGGGAGAGCGGCGTGTCCTCGTTTTGCAGCGTCAGGCGCATCGAGGCAATGGGCGTTTTGATCTGGTGTGCCCAGAGCGTGTAGTAGTCCACCATATCGGCGTATTTCCGCGCCGCGCCGAGCTCCTGCGTGCGCCGCGCCTCCCGCAGCAGCGCGATGATCCGGCGATAGTCCGCGTCGTCCACGGTCGCGGCGTCGGGCAGCATGTCCTCCGTCAGCGCGGCGGTGAGCGCCGAGAGTGTCTGGTGCTTTTGAACCGCCCTTATGCCGCGCAGCAGGGCGTAGACGAGCCACAGCACCAGGCTGACGAGCGCCGGATAGCCCACCGCGCCGAGCGGCAGACGGTAGAGCCAGAACGCCGCGCCGAACACCGCGCAGCACAGCGCGAACAGCCCCAGCGCCGGGAGCTGTCCGCGCAGATAGAGTTTCCAGAAGCCCCTCATTCGATCAGATACCCCACGCCGTGCCGGGTCGTGATGAAATCGAGCAGCCCGGCGGCGTCCAGCTTTTTGCGCAGGCGGTTGACGTTCACCGTCAGCGTGTTGTCGTCCACAAATTCGTCCGATTCCCACAAAAGCTCCATCAGCTTCTCGCGGCTGACGGTGCGGCCCTTGGACTGCATCAGCCCCAGCAGGATGCGATATTCGTTCTTGCTCAGCTCGACCTTTTTGCCCTCGTAGGCAAGCGAACCGTCGCCGGTGTTCAGCAGCGCGCCGCGGTGCTCCAGCACGTCCGTCGCCGCGCCGAAGTCGTAGGCGCGGCGCAGCAGGGCGTTGATCTTCGCCATCAGCACGCTCTGGTCAAACGGCTTGGCGATAAAGTCGTCCGCGCCCATGTTCATCGCCATGACGATGTTCAGGTTGTCGGCGGCGGAGGAGATGAAAATCACCGGCACCTTGGAGACGCTTCGGATCTCCCGGCACCAGTGGTAACCGTCGTAAAACGGGAGCGAGATGTCCAGCAGCACAAGCTGCGGCGCACAGGCGGAGAACTCCGCCATCACGTTGCGGAAGTCCCGCGCGCAGACCGTCTCCATGTTCCACAGCGCGGTCTGGACGGAGATCGCCTCCGCAATGCCGCGGTCGTCCTCTACGAGAAAAATGCGATACAATGGGCGCGCCCCTCTCTGCAATGTTTTTTACGCCATCCCGGTGCGGTACGCCAGCAGCGCGGATTTGCTGCGCGAGAGATTTGCTGCGCTGATGGGCACGCTGTCGCCCCCATCCATTAAAAACGCGCGCTGCTCGATCCCGGTGACGTGGGCGAAGTTCAGCAGAAAGCTCTTGTGGCAGCGGAAAAAGGCGGCGTTCAGTCCGGTGGACAGCTCGTCGATGCTGCCGCGGACGCTGATCTCGCTTTTTTTCGTGTGGATGATGCAGGTGTGGCCGCGGCTTTCGATGTAACGGATGTCCTGCGTGCGGATGGTCTCCTCGCCCGCCTGCGTGCGCACGGTCAGCTCGCTGCGCTTTTCGGCGCGCTGGCGGAGGAACCAGTCCATCACGCCATCCACATCGTGCTGCTCGAAGGGCTTGGTGAGGTAGTCCATCGCGTGCAGCTCATAGCCCTCCATGCCGTGCTCCTGGCTGGTGGTGGCAAAGACGATCTCACACTCGGCGTCGACCCTGCGCAGGCGCCGCGCCGCCTCGATGCCGTCAATCTGCGGCATGTAGATGTCCAGAAAAATGATATCCCACCGCCTCGGACGCCACAACGAGAGCAGCTCCGCACCGTCCCCGGCGGCTTCGAGGTCCAGCTCCACGTCGTGCGAGCGCTCATAGAGCCGAAGCATCTGCATCAGGTTTGCACGCTCCTCCGGCAGATCGTCGCAGACCAGTATGGAGATCGTCATACAAGTGCGCTCCTTCCGCCTCCCTCCGCGCGGGCGCGGGGGGGTGCATCATATTTCGTCGGTCATTTCCTCGCGGATCGGCAGGTGAAAGCGGCAGCGGTTCGGACAGAACAGCAGCATGTCCCGCATGGTCTTTGCGATCCGCTCGTCCCGTACGGGGCGCATGAGATAGTCGAAAACGTGCAGGCGCATCGCGCCGCTCTGGTGATCCTCGCCGTCCATGACGAGGACCACGGGGGTGGAGAGATGCCGGTTTCTCCACTGTGCCGCCAGCGCCATGTTCTCGTCGTCGCCCGCCGCGAGCACCACGGCGTCAAACTCGCGCCGCGGATGCCCGCGCCCGTCCATCGCGTCGCGGTGGGCGTTGATATAGCCCGCCTGCGCCTCCATGACGCTGCGCAAACGCTCATATTCCGTTTTGTCGCGCGTGTAGACCAGAACGTCCATTGACAGCCTCCGTGCCCGGGAAATACCGCTAAAATACCGTATGTATTTTAGCAAATCCCAGTCCGGGAAATCAAGGGGAATGTGCGTTTCAGGAAAAATTTGTGACAAGCGGTTGAGGAATGCGGGAAACGACAACAGCGGCGCCCCGGATCTGTCCGGGGCGCCGCTGCTTAAAGCGTGACAGGGAAAATCAAAAGGCGATTTTTATGCAGTAACGCTGCATGATCGTCGCGATCTCCGCGCGGGTGGCGGTATCCTGCGGGTTCAGCGTCGTTGCCGTCTTGCCGAGGACGGCGCCGGAGCCAACGGCCCACCGCATCGCATCGACAGCCCACTCGCTGACGTCGGATGCGTCGGTGTAGCCCTGAAGGCTCGTTTTTTCGCCGACGCTCGTATCCACGCCCTTGAGGTTTGCGTAGCGGCAGAGAGCGGTCACGACCTGCTCGCGGGTGATTGCACCCTCGGGGTCAAACAGCTTGCCGCTGCCGTCAGGCGCGTTATAGGTGAGGAACAAGTCGCAGCTCATCGCCCAGCGGACCGCCTCGGCGTACCAGGCGCTTTCCGAAACGTCGCTGAAGTCCATCGTGTAATTGACTGCGGGACGCCCCTCCATGTTCCAGAGGATCGTGGCGAACTGCGCGCGGGTCGTTGTGCCGTCGGGGGCAAACTGATGATTGCCCATGCCGTTCATGATGCCGTGCTCCAACGCGTAGTGGACGCCGTCGTGATACCACGCCTGCATGTCGAGATCGGTGAAGTCGCTCATGGGGCAGGTGCTGTCACGCGGGCAGTCCTTGTCCGCAGCCGCGGTAATGAGCTGGAACACCGCGCTGACCTGCACGTCGGAGGCGGGCATCAGGAAGGTGTAGGTGCCGTCTTTCTCCTTGGTCAGCTTGATCTTCCTGCCCAAATCGTCCACAACGGTCAGCTTGTCCATCTGGCTGTTCTCCGGCTTGACGGTCAGAGTGATCGTGTAGTCCTCTCTGGCAAACCTGCGGCTCGACTCGACGCGGCCGTATGCGCTGTCGAGGACCTTGATCTCGTACATCGTTCGGTCAACGGGGTCAGCCGCGGGCGCAGGGGCGGGCGCGGGGCCGGGGCCGGGCGCCGGAGCGCCCTTGGTGACGGAGCTGCCGATCAGATAGTCGGAGAACTGGTTCACGTAGATGTAGAGCATGCTGCCGTCGAACACCCAGCACTCATGGTTGACCGTGGGTCCGTTTGCGTCGACCGGTCTTCTGCTGACACCCGTCAGCTCCGGGATCTCCTCAATGTTGGCGCCGTGCTCACGGAAGACGCAGAAATACCGGCTGCCGTCCGTGATGGGGAAAATCAGCTCCAGATATACGGGCATCTTGCCTGTCAGAGCGACCGCGGGGAGCGCTGCGGAGCCGTAGGGCGTGATATAGAGGCTTACGTCGATGCTGAGCTTCTTGACGTTCGCGTTCTCACCGAGCTCCTGTGCCGCCATATTCGCCATTGTGTTCAGCGCGGCGCTGTTGCTCTCCTTCATCTCCATCTTGGTTTCGGTGCGTGCGTCGTCGAGAGAATATCCCAGCTCCGCGAGCTTGTCCTTCAGCCAGTCCCAGGTGTCCAGCTTGTCGGCAAGCGCGTCAAGGCCGCCGACCACGACGCCCGACACTTTAAGATCGGCAACGGAGCTTGTGTCGTTCTCCGGCATAACGATCTTTGTGCTGACCGCGCCGCCGTTGACGATGACCGCCGAGGTCTTAATCAGCATGGAGTCGACTTCGCCGCCCTCATAGGTAAAGGTGACGGTCTGCGACGCCACAAGGTTGTAGATGCCGTTGGGGTTGCCGGGGAAGGACGCGCTGCCGCTTGCGCCCGTGATCGTGGCGGTGGCAAGCACGTCGTCTCCGCGCTTGAGCTCCAGAAACACAGGGTAATCCGGGTAGTTGTTCTTGATTTCTACCGTGATGGTGTGGCCCCATTTGGCATAGAGCGTGAGGTCGGAGGTAACGGCGTCGTCGAAGTCGTATGCCTTGGTGCAGCCAGCGTCCGTGAACCAGCCGCCGAAGGAGAAGCTACCGTACGTCGGGTCGTCGGGCTTGACGGCGAGCTCACCGGCCTTGACGGTCTGCTTCGTGACCTCGCTGCCGTCCTGCTTGTTGAAGAAAACGGTGTAGTAGGTGTAGTTGATGGTGTATGCCGCCGTAGCGACGTCGCTGGCGATCATGCCGTCCGCGACTGCGATCGCCTTGAGTGTGGTGGTCTCCGTCACGCTGACGGGATCGGAATACGGCGTGCTCTCCGTGGTGGGCGTCTTGCCGTCCATGGTGTAGTAGATCGTCGCGCCGTCGGTCGCGCAGGAGATCGTTACGCTCTGCGCCTTATTATAGACGCCCGGGTTCGGCGTAAAGGTCGGCGTGGCAACCTTCCCGATTTTTGCCCACTGCGCGTAGAGCGTGACGGTGGCGTCTGCCGTATCGGTCAGGTTGCTGACGCTTTGCCCGTCCGTGTAGGTTTCGCCGCTGCCGTTCGCCTTGGTGTTCCAGCCAGTGAATTTGTAGTCTGCGCGGGTAAAGGCATTCGCGGTCAGATCCTGTGCCGTGCCGTAGGTGAAGCTCTGGTCCTTCATGCTGCCGGAGCCTTCGTTCGCATCGAAGTGGACCGTGTAGCTGTTCGCTGTCCACTGCGCGGTGTAGGTCGTGTCCTCCGCGGGCATCGTCTCGTCAACCTCGGGCGTCCAGCCCGCGAAGGCATAGCCCGTGCGCGTGGGGTCGGCAGGCTTGACGATCGCTGCGCCGAACGCGACGCTGCCGGTCGTATAGTTGTTGCCAGTGAGCTTGTCGCCGCCGTTCACGTCCCAGGTGAGGTTGTACACACCCTCGCCCCACTGCGCGTAAAGCGTGACCGTGCCGCCGTCCGTCGCGGTCAGGTTCTCGACGCTTGCCTTGTTCGCGTAAGTGGTGCCGGAGCCATCCTTCATGGTATTCCAGCCGGTGAAGCCGTAACCCGCGCGGGTGAACGCGTTTGCGGTCAGCTGCTGCGCCGTGCCGTAGGTGAAGCTCTGGTCCGCCATGCTGCCTGCGCCGCCGTTTTTGTCGAACTTGACGGTGTAATTGTTCGCGGTCCACGCCGCCGTGTAGGTCGTGTCCTCCGCGGGCATCGTCGCGGCAATGGGAGTGGGCGACCAGCCGTTGAAGGCGTAGCCCGTGCGGGTGGGATCGTCGGGGGCGGTGATCGCCGCACCGAATTCGACGCTGCCGCTGGTGTAGTTGCCGGTGAGCGCGTTGCCGCCGTTCTTGTCCCAGGTGAGCGTGTAGTTGTTCACCGTCCACTTGGCATGAAGCGTGATGTCGCCGGTGGGCTTGTACGATGCGCCACCGTCGCCCGCCATGGTGTTGAGCATATCGCTGTCTACCCACCAGCCGCCGAAGGTGAAGCCCTCCATGGTGGGCGTTGGCAGGATGACGCTGCCGTCCGTCCACTTGGCGTAGAGGTCATACGTGCCGTTGTTGGCCGTGGTCAGGTTGCTGACGCTCTGCCCGTCCGTGTAGGATGTGCCGGTGCCGTCCGCGCTGGCTGTCCAGCCGCCGAAGGTCGCGGTTGCCATGTCGGACGCAATGCCCGTCGCGCCGTTGTAGTCATAGGTCACGGTAAAGGCGCGCGCAAAGGTATTCGCGGTGAGGTTCTTCGCCGTGTCATAGGTGAAGCCATCCTGCGTGTACGCCGCCTTGCCGTCCGTATTGCCGTTGCCGTTAAACTGTACAGTGTAGGTGTTTGGAATCCACTTGGCGTACAGCGTCGTGTCGGCCGTCACCGTGTCGGTGCCAAAAGTCCACGGATTGGTACACCCTGTTTCCTTGTACCAACCGCCAAAGGTATCATAGCCGGCTTCTGCATTCGGATTGGTGGCAGGCTCGGTTGCCTTGCCGTTGTTTTCGACAACCTGCTTCGCCGGAGCGTCTGAACCGTGGCCGTTGAGGTCGAAGGTAACGTACCAGCCCAGGACGGCGTCCAGCTTGAAAATGCCACCGGTATACTGTGCGTTCCAATAGCATAGCGGACCGTCATTTCCCGTAACATCCTCAAGCGTTCTGACCGTATGGGCAGTATCGCTTGCCGTGTCGCCCTTGTCATATTCCGTTTCTCCGACATAATACACGACCTTGGCGGAGTTGCCGGAAGTATAGAGTATTCTGTCAATGCCGGGATAGAGATGCTGCGCGGTATTTAGATCTCCGTTGTATTGATTGTAATCCTCCGCCAGCGCCTCCAGCGGGAGCAGTCCCAGCGCCATGACCAGCGCCATGCACAGCGCCGCAAACCGGCGCCTTCTGGTTTTTACCGTTTCTTTGTTCATTTGTTTTCCTCCTTATGTATTTTCAAAAAATATCGAACCATATTGTGGGAAAACTCCTTCCGTCACGCGCTGCGCGCGTGCCACCTCCCTCAAGGAGGGAGGTTCAGGAAACGCGAACCCTCGCAGGCTCCCTCTTTGAGGGAGCTGTCGCGAAGCGACTGAAGGAGTCCGAAGCAGACTTTTCGAGACGACGAAAAGTGAAAAGTAGAGAGAGTCATCCTTTTATGATATATCCCAGATGCCGAAATCCGTCCCGGACGGTTCGGAGTTTTGATTTTCGCGCCCGCGTACATCGTCGCAGACGCACGGGAACCTGTCCGACGCGAAGGTGCGCGCGCTCCGCCGCCGCGATGAATTCGGTGGCGAACTCCATGCCGTCGCCGCGCAGCGAGAGCTTTCGCGCCGCCTCACGCGTCAGACCGCGGAGCCCGCAGTGAAAGTCGCGCACGCGGCTTCGGAAGCGCAGCCTTGCCAGCGCCGAGAGCGCCCGGACGCCGAGCTTGTGCGAAACGGGCATCGCGCCCGGCTCGATCCCGCCCGCGAAGCGGTCGCCGATCATTACGTCGAAGCGTCCCTCGGCGAGCGGCGCGTACAAAAGCCCCAGCTGGGTGAAGTCGTAGGTCGTGTCGCAGTCGCCCATCAGGATGACGGGGGCGCTTGCCGCCGCGATGCCCGCGCGCAGCGCGCGCCCGTATCCGGGGCGGGGCTCGTATACAACGCGCGCGCCGTTTGCCGCCGCGATCGCGCCCGAGCCGTCCGTGGAGGCGTTGTCCACCACCAGCAGCTCATAGCGCAGCCCGCTATGCGAAAGATAGCCCTTCGCCTCGTCGAGGCACGCGCCGATGGCGGCGGCCTCGTTCCGGCAGGGCAGGACCAGCGCCAGGTCAGGCGCGCTTTCTCCGTTTGGGGGCATCGCCGCGCCTCCTTTCCGTCAGCTCCGCGAGGATCAGCGCAATGGCGAGCACCGTCGCCAGCTGCGCACGATAGGTGAAAAAACAGTGCAGGTATGAGTGGTTGCGCAGCGCCAGATAGCGCACGTAGGGAACCGCGCCCAGCAGCGCGAGGGTGAGAAGCAGCCGCCTGTCAAAGCCCGGACGGCGATAGACATAGCCATAATACGCCGCGGCAACAAGAAGCGCCAGCCCTGCCAGCGCGCCGACGACGCCCCAGCCCATCGGGAACAGACAAAAGACGTTGCGCCATACCGTGCCGGCCACATACTGAATCGGACCTACCCCTGCGACCGAGCCGCCTATGCGCGTACCGGCGTATTCCACCACGTAGGGCAGGGTGTTCTCGCCCAGCGCGAGCGCCGCGAGCACCCACTTGAGCGTCCACATCCCCGCGTAACCGCAGCCCCACGCGAGCGCGGACGACCATGCCGCCTTCACGGGCCTTGCTTTCGCGTCCTTCCGCCGCAGCCAGATCAGCAGCAGTAGCGGCAGGAGCAGTGTCAGCGTCTCCGTGGTCAAAAAGTCGAGGAAGGCGGTCGCCATGCCGACGATGAGGAACAGCAGGCAGAAGTCGCGCAGCCTGTCGCCGCGCAGGACGACGAGAACCGAGGAAGCAAGCGCGAGCAGAATGGCCCAGGTGTATTCGAGGCTCAGCGGCACGAACCAGACCGCGGCGGCAATCATGCCCGCGAGCACGCCCGCGGCGGCGGCGCGTTCCTTTCGCCGCCACAGCAGCGCCAGAAGCCACGCGGCAAGCCCCGAGAGAACTACGGCGTTGAGCGCGTAGATCTGCCGGAGGTTCAAAACCGTCAGCAGGGGGCGCACGAACGCGAGCGAGCCGTGCCAGTAGCGCAGATATTGTTTGTTGGCGGCCTCGCCCTTTGTTACCGCGTCGAGCAGGTTGTCGTTCTCATTCTGCCAATCCGAGTAGTAGTAGGCGGAGAGCATGGCGGAGCGGAACGGGTGCTCCGCGTCGTAGTTCCACCCGATGTTCAGCAAAATCGCATCCGCGTAACGGTCGATGCGGCTGCCCTCCACGCCCTCCACGGCGAGGGGGAACAGCGCGCTGCCCGCAAGATATTCGGCGCTCTCGCGCATATTGCCCGCATTCGCCTCACGCGGGATCAGCGCCGCGCCAAGCAGCAGCGCGAGCATCAGCGCCGCCGCCGCGCAAAAGACGGCAAGGTATTTTGCGGCGGTTTTCAGCCAGCGCTTTTGCGGCTGCCCACCCGTTTGTTCGCTCATGTGCTCTCTCTCCGAATGCTTTACATACTCTGCTATTTTAGTCCTCTTTGGACCAGAAATCGATTCCGAAAAAAACTGTGCAATTTTGAAAAAATGCACGCCGAAAAGCAAAACAAGCTGGATTAATGATGGAAAATGCGATATAATGAAAACTGTAGTAAATGTAAATAATGCTTGCGTTTGCTATAAATTATGACAGAAAGGGGGCGGAGGAATGCGTTTTGCCATCGTGGACGACGACCGGCGCGACCGGGAGCATCTGGCGGAGCTGCTGCGGGAATACGCGGCGGTGAACCGCATGGAGCTGGAGACGGACGAGTTCCCCGGCGGCAGGGAGCTGCTGGACGCCTACCGCCCGCTTGCGTATGCCGCGGTGTTTCTGGACATCTACATGGACGGTATGAGCGGCGTGGACACCGCGCGCGCCCTGCGCGAGCTCGACCGCCGCGCGCCGATCATCTTCCTGACCACCAGCATGGAGCACATGAGCGCGGCATTTTCTCTCCACACCTATGATTATATCGAAAAGGGCACGCCGAAGGAGCGGCTGTTCCGCTCGCTCGACGAGCTGCTGAACGTACATACGCGCCTGCTGAACACGCCGCGCCTGACCTTTGTCAGCAACCGCACGGAGATCGGGGTGTCCTACCTCGACCTCGTCTCGGTGTGCACCGTCGGGCGGAACTATCTTGAAATCGCGGACGCGGAGGGCGAGCGCTGGAAAACGCGGCTCTCCTTTTCCTCCGTTGAGAAGGAGCTTTCGCGGGACGATCGGTTTTTGACGTTGATGCGCGGCGTGATCGTCAACCTCGACTACGTGGAGGACATGGGCGAGAAGCAGTGCGTCCTGCGCGGCGGCGGGACGCTGCCGCTGAACATTCACGGCGCGAAGGAGCTGCGCTCCTGCTGGCGAAACTACGCGGTGCGCGCGGCGCGGGCGGAGGCGGAGAGCGACAGGAGGCGGCGGCAATGAGGACCTTTCTCACGTCGCTTTTGTCGTGGGGCGTGCTGGTCCCGGCGGCGGCGCTGTGCATTGCGCCGATGCGCCACCGGCTCCGCTTCGGCATGCGGCGGACGATCCTCTGCGCGCTGGCGCTGTTCGCCGTCCTGCTGCCGCTCACGGCGTGGCTTGAGCTGCATTTTCAGCTGCCGTACAACGCGCTGCTCGCGCCGATTTTGCTGCTGTCCTTCGGCGTGTACCACGACTGCCTCACGGTGCACATCAGCAAGTCGCTGAGCGTGTTTACACTGGTCTGCTCGTTTTTGAGCTTCTTTTCAAACTTTGCCAACGGCTATGATGTGATTTTGAACCCGCACTCCACGCTTGACAATTTCAGCATCGAGGCGGCGGGGTTCCAGCTGGCGCTGTTTCTCAGCGCGTCGTCGCTGCTGCTGCTCCCGATGGCCAAGTACGGCGCGCGGCTGATCGACAGCTTCGAGATCCGCGGCGTCTGGTACGTCACCATCCCCGTGGACGCGATTTTTCTGGGGTACAACCTGCTCATTTCGCCGCGCGAGTATGAGACGATGATGGTCAACCGCGTATTTCTGTTCTACTGGCTGTCGCTGGTGCTGCTGCTGTCGCTGCTTTTGCTGCTGTGCGTGCTTTTCTACAACATCGTGGACGGCATGATGCTCGCGGCGGAGACCGAGACGCGCAACCGCGTTTTGGAGATGCAGGAGAGCCAGTATCTCAAGCAGCAGCACTACATGGAGGCAACCGCGGAGGAGCGCCACAACTTTAAGCAGAGCGTCCGCACGATGCGCGAGCTCGCCGAGGCGGGGGACCTTGAGGCGCTGCGGCGCTATCTGGACGCCTTCGGCGCGTCGATCCCGTCGAACGACGTGCTGCACATCTGCGACAACCGCGCCGTCAACGCGCTTCTCAACTACTACGCGCAGGCGGCGAAGCGCGAGGGCGTCGAGCTGAACTATCACGTCGAGCTGCCCGAGCGCGTCGGCGCGTCCGAGGTGGACCTGTGCGGCATGATCGGCAACCTGCTCGACAACGCGATGTACGCCTGCCGCACGCTGCCGGAGGGCAAGCGCTGGGCGGAGCTGAACATCACGATGCCCCACGCGGGGATGCTGTGCATCCTCACCAGCAACAGCTTCGACGGGACCGTGCGCCGCAGGGAGGGGCGTTACCTCTCCACGCGCCACGGCGGGATCGGGCTCGCGTCCGTCACCGCCACCGCCGAGCGCTACGACGGCGAGGCGAGCTTCCGGCACGAGGGGAATGTGTTCTACTGCGACGTCGCGCTCCTGATCGGGAAGGCGGCACCGGAGGAAAACAGCGCCGAGACGGCGAAAGACGGTTGAAACAGACGGCGATTCGGAGTATAATATAAATTGTAAATGATTTCCTTCCCGCGCTCCGCGCGGGAGACGAGGGGTGAGTCGGCGTGGAGGAAAAGTTGATCGAGAACGAATATCGGTTCAAGGAGGATGAGTTTGACTGCCTTGAGCAGCTGCGCACGCCGCTTGCCGTTTTCCAGTTTCTGGATAAGCGGGTCGTGACGCGCATTGTCTCCGCGGGCTTCTGCGACCTGTTCGAGTTCGACTCGCGCGAGGAAGCCTACACCGTCATGAACACGGACATCTACAACGGCACCGCGCACCCCGACGACGCCGCGCGCCTTGCCGACGCCGCTTACCGTTTTGCCACCGAGGGCGGCATTCTGGAAATTGTCTACCGCGTCAAGGCGCGGAAAAGCTCCGGCTATAAGATCGTGCACGCGATCGGCGAGCACGTCTACGCGGAAACCGGCGAGCGCCTTGCCTATGTCTGGTACACCGACGAGGGCAGCTACGCGGCGAGCGACGACGAGCAGAAAACGCTGCTCAGCGAGGCGTTTCGCCACGCCCTGCGCGAGGAGAGCATGCTCCGGGAGAACTATTACGACTATCTGACAGGCCTGCCGAACATGTCCCATTTCTTCGACCTGGTAGAGGCGGGGCGAAAGGCGGCGCGCCAGAACGGCGAAACGCCCGCGGTTTTGTTTCTCGACGTCAACGGGATGCGCTTTTTCAACCAGAAGCACGGCTTCGCGGAGGGCGACAAGCTGCTGGTCGGGATCGCGAAGGTGCTGATTAAGTATTTCAAAAGCGAGAATTGCAGCCGCTTCGGGCAGGACCATTTTGCCGTGTTTACCAGGGCGGAGGGGCTGGAGGGCACCCTGCGCGCCGTGATCCGGGAATGCGAGGCGGGAAACGGCGGGCAGGGCATCACGATCCGCATCGGCGTCTATCCGGACCGGATGGGCGACGTGGAGGCGAGCACCGCCTGCGACCGGGCGCGGCATGCCTGCGATACGCTCGCGGACGGCAGCAGCACCTCCGGCTTTTGCGTTTTCGACAAGAGCATGCTGGAGGAGCTGGAAAAACAGCAGTATTTTGTTGAGAATCTGGACAGGGCGCTTGAGGAGCATTGGATACAGGTGTATTACCAGCCTATCGTCCGCGCCGTCAACGGGCGGGTCTGCGACGAGGAATCCCTCTCCCGCTGGATCGACCCGGAGAAGGGAATGTTTTACCCCACGGACTTCGTCTCCAAGCTTGAGGACGCGAAGCTCGCCTACCGGCTGGACCTCTACGTGCTGGAGCAGACGCTGGATAAGCTCAGACGGCAGAAGGAAGCAGGGCTGCATCTGGTGCCGCAGTCCATCAATCTCTCCCGAACCGATTTTGACGTCTGCGATATCGTCAGCGAGATCGCCGACCGGGTGGACGCCGCCGGGATCGACCGGAAGCTGCTGAGCATCGAGGTCACGGAGAGCATGGTGGGCAGCGATTTCGAGTTCATGAAATCTCAGGTGGAGCGGTTCCAGAACCTCGGCTTCGAGGTCTGGATGGACGATTTCGGCAGCGGCTATTCCTCGCTGGACGTGCTGCAAAACATCCACTTTGACCTCATCAAGTTCGACATGCTGTTCATGGAGCGCTTCAACGAGCGCGCGGAGAGCCGGATCATTCTCACGGAGCTTATCAGAATGGCGATCGGCCTCGGCGTCGACACCATCTGCGAGGGCGTGGAGAGCGAGGAGCAGGTGGACTTCCTGCGCGAGATCGGCTGCACCAAGCTGCAGGGCTATCACTTCTGCCGCCCGATCTCACTGGAGGCGCTGCTGGAGCGCTATCGGACCGGAAAGCAGATCGGCTTTGAAAACCCGGAGGAGTCGGACTACTACGCCACGATCGGCAGGCTCAACCTCTACGATACGTCCAGCATCGCCAACGAGGAGCAGCAGAAATCTCTGCGCCCCTATTTCGACTCGATCCCGATGGCGCTTGTTGAGAGTACGGACGAGAGTTTTTCCATCGTGCGCTGCAACCGCACCTATCACGACTTCATGCGCAAGAACTTCGGCGTTATACGCGTCGGCGAGAAGCTGCCCTATGCGGACGCGATGGGGCCGAATAGCCTCGGCGCCATGAACGCCGTGCGCCAGTGCGCCGCGGAGGGCGGCCAGATTGTCATCGACGAGGAGATGGCGAACGGCTCCACCGTCCACGCGATCGTCAAGCGCGTCGCGGTCAATCCCGTCAGCGGCGCGTCCACCATGGCGATCGCCGTGCTCGCCGTGCTGGACAAGAAGAGAGAGAACGCAGGGCTGACCTACGCGAACGTCGCCAAGGCGCTCTCCATCGACTATATCGACCTCTACTACGTCAATCTGGATACCGAGCGCTTTGTGCATTACAGCTCCGACGCGCACCAGCGCGACCTGACGATGGAGCGGCACGGCGAGGACTTCTTCCGCGTCGCCCGCGAGGAGGCGCGCATGGTGCTGTTCGAGGAGGACCTTGAGTTCTTCCTGGACACGTTCACCAGAGACGTTGTGATGTCCGAAATGGACACGGAGGGCTCGTTCACCCTGACCTACCGCATCCTGATGAACGGAAGACCCACCTATGTCAATATGAAGGCGGTCCGCATGGGCGGGGACGACAGCCACATCATCATCGGCGTGAACAACGTGGACACCCGCATGCGCGAGCGCGAGGCGATGCAGCGCGTCAGGTCGGAGCACAGGGTCTATGCCCGCATCATGACCCTGCTGGAGGACTATGTCTGCATCTATACGGTTGACCCCGCCACAGACCGCTACACGGAATACGGCGCGACCAGCGCTTATCGGAAGCTGGGGATCGCCAGAGTGGGCGATGCTTTCTTCGACACGGCGCGAAGCCACGCCGCACGCATCGTCTGTGAGGACGACCGCGAGATGTTTTTCTCGCTGTTCACCAAGGAGAACGTGCTTGCGAGCATCCGCTCCGACGGCAGATTCTCCATGCAGTACCGCCTGTTGGTCGACGGCAGGCCCATGCGTGTGCGCATCAAGGCGGTGCTGTCGGAGGAGAAGCAGGGCAAGCAGCTGATCTTCGGCGTGACCGACCTCGACGCGAGGCGCTGAAGAATCGACACAAAAAACCGTTCCCGGAGAGTTTTGAACCTCTCCGGGAACGATTTTTTGCTCGGAACCGCTTATTTCATGAGCTCAAGGAAGCGCATGAGCATCGTGGCGGCCTGCGCGCGCGTGAGCGTGCCCTGCGGGTTGAGCTTGCCGTCCATGCCGTTGACGATACCCTTCATAACCATCCAGTGCATCGCCTCGTCCGCCCAGCTGCTGACGCTTGAAGCGTCGGAGTAGTCGAGCAGGAACATCCACATGCCGGTGAAGCCCTGCCCCTTGCTCTGCGCATAGCGGTAGAGGATCGCGGCAAACTGCTCGCGGGTGATGAGGCTGTCGCCGTCAAAGCCCTTGTCGGTGCCGTTCACCAGCCCTTCGCCGGACGCCCAGTTCGCGGCGTCACGGTACCACTTGCCGGTGAGGTCGGGGAAGGCGTCCTTCGTCGAGACCGCGCCGCCTCCGACGTAGTTGTAGAGCACCTGCGCGGTCATGCCGCGGCTCATGGAGGCGTCGGGCTCAAAGCCCTTGTCCGTGCCGTTCATGATCTTGCGCTCGGTCACGTAGGCGATCGCCTCGGCGGCCCAGTGCGCGGGCTCCGTGCTCTGCGTGCCCGTGCCGCCGCAGACGACGTCGGCGCGGTTGCGGACGCGGATGCGCGGGAACGGGCCGGTGGGCGCGTTGAAGGTGTCGTCATAGGACGCGAGGCCGGTGACGGTGATCGAGACGCCGTTTGCAAGGCCCGCGACCTCGCTGCTCGTGGTGATGTAGCCGTCGATGAACACGCGTACCACGTCTCCGGCGGCGTCCTTGACCATGATGGTCTGGACGAGGCCGTTGGAGAGCTCATAGCTCTGCACCGTGCCGCTGACGGTGATAAGCTTGCCGAGCGTCGCCTTGCTGACGGCGTCCTTCGCGCTGACGACCGTCGGGGAGACCGTGCCGGTGCCGATGACCGCGATGGATGTGACCTGAAGCTCCGGCTCGCCCTGATAGAAGTCGGTGACGCCGGTCACGCGGACCTTGTCGCCGATCTTGAAGCTGCCCGAGACCGGGAAGCAGCAGATGCCGCCGGTGGCGTCCTGCACGTAGATGCAGTCAAAGAACGCGGTGTCCTTGTTGTAGCCGGAGGCGTTGGAGGTGACGACGCCCTCGATGGTGTACTTGTAGCCCGCCTCAGTCTGTGCCTGCACCTCGCGGACCGTGGCGATCGCGGGCTGGTGCAGGGAGCTCGCCAGATTCTCGCAGAACTTGTAGTTGGAGTAGTTCTTCTCGACGTAGCTGTCCTCGATTGTCGCCTGGACCTCGAAGTTGGACATGAACGCCGCGCCGGAGACGATGATCTCGCCCTGCGTGCCAAGCCTCTCGGAGGCGGTGGTCAGCAGGCGCTTGCCGCCGGAAACAGAGTACAGGGGTACGTTCGCGCCGCCGAGGCCGTCGCCGTCGGAGTCGCGGGAGACAGTGGTGGCGTGGCCGTAGACGATGGGCGTCACGCTCGCCGGGATGGTGGAGGCGGGCGTGCCCGCATCGCCCACCACATAGACCGATGCGCCGCCGTAGTGGCTGAACACCTCGCTGTAGGCGCGCTCGTTCGGGTGCGCCGGGTCGACCTCAACGCCCTTCATCAGTGGGTAATCCATGTTGTAGGTATTGAAGTACAGGCGCTGGGTCTGGCCGCCGTTGAGCGTTTCGTCGTGCGTGGCGTCGTCGGCAATGCGCAGGTGCGAGCCGAGCGCCGCCAGCAGCTCGTTCTGGGTGGCTGCCATGTGCTTCACATTCGGGTTGCCGGTGATCGCCTCATAGTTCTCGTAGTAGTCGGACCAGCCGGCGACGATCACGGTGCCGCCCGCCTTGTTGAACTTGGCGATCGCGTCCAGCTCGGCGGAGGAATAGCTGCGCGGGTCTGCCTGCGCGGCCTCCAGACGGCGGGACGGCGCGGTGAAGATCATCGCGACGTACTTGTCGTTGGAGCAGGCGGCGATCAGGGAGGCGGAATCGGTGAGATAGACGGTGCGGATGCCGTAGCCCGCCGCCAGCGCGGCAAAGTTGCCCATGGAATCCTTGTAGTTGCCGTTGACGTACTCGTTGTAGTGGCTGGCATCGATGCCGATGTAGACCAGCTTGGAGGCATCCTGGATATCCAGAGTGACATCCATGGAGAAGGTGTACTCCACGCCCTCCAGCTCCACCACGGCGGTGACGGTGACGGTCATGACCTTCGCCACATCGGGGGTGTAGTTGAAGGCCACGGTGTAGTTGCCGGAGGCGGGGACGGTGTAGCCGGTGGTGTCAACGCCCAGGACCTGGGAGCCGACGGTGTAGGTCAGGCTCTTGACGGTGGCCTCGGCCATCTCGGAGTTGAACAGGGTGGTGGAGATGGTCAGCTCCTCGCCGGTGACGGGGGTGGAGGTGCCGCACTCCACATTGGA
>SVKP01000052.1 GCA_015068395.1 Oscillospiraceae bacterium | reverse complement strand
TCCGCCGACAGGCTTAATGGCTGCCGTCTGCTGAATCCGCCCACAAAAACACAAAAGGACATCTTTGCAGCTCTCACGCTATCGCTTGACTTGCTCTCAGACTGTGCTTTTGTATGTTAACATTTCGTGCGGAATTTAGGTGCGAAAACGCGGAAAAGAAACTGCGCGATTTGTGTCCTTGCCGCCAGCCAAAACCCGGTCAAGACCCACAGCCGACCCACATAGGATGTTTTAGCGGAAATCACGCTGTGGACAGGGCGGGACACAACAGGAGGCTGACCCACCCGCCCGGAAAAAGCCGATCGCATGGCAACAGGCAAAAAGCCGCCGGCCGGGTTCACCCGACCGGCAGCGTCGTTGTTTCACATCGCCCGTGCCATAAGGCTCCCCATCGTCGCGGCGGCCTGCTCCTGCATCGCCACGGTCGCGTGGGTGTAGGTTCGCAGCGTGAAGCCCGCGTCGTGGTGTCCGAGCATCCACGACACCGTCTTGATATCCACGCTGTTCTGGAGCGCAAGGGTGGCGAACGTGTGCCGCAGGTCGTGCAGGCGGATCGGCTCCAGCCCCGCGCGCTTGAGGATTTTCCGATGCAGGTTTACAATGCTGTCGGGGTGATACATCTCCCCGGTACGCGGCGAGGGGAACATATACGGGTTATCGGGGTGCTTTGCGTGCTCAGCGATCAGGTGGTCCAGCGTTTCCTGTGAGATGGCGATCTTTCGGATCGAGGTCTCCGTCTTGGGCGGCGACACCTTTACTCCGCCGCCGTCGATGCTGATGGCCTGCTTGTTGACGGTCAGCACCTTGTTCTCGACGTCCAGATCCTCCCACAGGAGCGCCGTCAGCTCACCCTTGCGAAGCCCTGTGCACAGTTCAAGGAAGAACATCGGAAGGATGTCAAGCTCTTCCGCCGCCTTGAGGTAAGCGCCCACATCCTCCGCTTTAAGCACCTTCATCTCCGTTCTCTGGAGCTTGGGCGCGATGCAGTCGTCCGCCGGATTGCGCAGGATGAGACGCTCCTTGACCGCCCGATTGAGGCAGTTGTGCATCATGCGATGCAATCCGTTGACATAGGATGCGCTCATACCGGGGTTCTTATCCTTTTGCGACACGCGGATGCGCCCGTGTTCCCGCACCTCATTGTACATGATTTGAAGATCGCGCCCGGTCAGCTTCTTCAGCTTGATGTCGCCGATCATGGGGATCACATGCCGGTCGATGAACGCGCGGTAATACCGCTGTGTGCTTTCGCGGATGTTCGGCTTGGAGTAGACTTCGTACCAGACCTCCGCCCACTTGCCGACGGTGTACTCGTCTGCTTTTTGGACGTCCACCCCCTGCGCGTCCGCAATGGCCTGCTTCAGCTTTTCCTTGACCTCGGCTTGCGTTTTTCCGAGGACGCTCTTGCGGATGGGCTTGCCGTTTGCGTCATGTCCGGCGACATAGCGCCCTTCCCAGCGCCCGTCGCCGCGCTTGCGGATGCTGCCCTCGCCGCTTGCTCTGCGTTTTGCCATGTGATATCGCCTCCTTTGCAACAACACACGATACCGCAGAAGAGAATGAATAGCTATCCTCAACGCGGTTTGTTATCAAAAAGTTATCAATTCTTTGCGCTGTTGAGATGGTGCAGAATTCTGCACCATATGACCTTGTGCCAAATTTGGCACAGGGTCAGGAAGCTGAGATGGAGCCAAATTTGGCACCGTCTCAATCACGAATGAGAATGATCTCGCTTGATTTTCCGGCGTATCCTTGTTTACAGCTGTCCCTTATTTTCCCACGCCTGAACGCTTTGCCAACGTCGCGTTCAATCCGTTTTATCGTGTCTGCACCCGCCGCGCGGCGGCCGAGACCACAAATCGGCACGGGCGGCGCGACAGGGGCTGAAATGGAGCGGGGCGGCGTCGCCGCCCTCGCTCGTCCGCCATTCACCCGACGAAGATGTAGTACTGCGTCTGCATGAAGGTGTGATCGACGTAGTAGTCCCACGCCTCCACGCGGAATCTCCCGCGCGGGACGGCGGCAGCTTTCTTCTCCAACTCCGCCGCGCGCCAGGGCCAGAACACCGGCGTGTATGCCTCGTATTCGGCGGGGATGGTCAGGTAGACCTTGGCGAGCGGTTTGCCGTCGCGCCACGCCTCCGGCGTCCGACCGAGGGCGTTGTAGAGCGTGTACTGCATACGCCTCGTCTCATACAGGTTCCGCACATAGAGGTTGTCGCCCGCGTCGCTGACGTAGTGCCGCGCCTCCGGCGCGGGCAGTTCCACCGCCTCGAAGAGAGACCAGTCGCAGGTCGGCTCGGGCAGCTCCGGCAGCGCGCCGGGGGCGAAGCAGTTATTCTCGAAGCGCGACGTGTCTCTGACCTCGTAGAGCGTCCCATCACCGCAGGGGATCAGGTCGCCGACCTGCGGCGTGTACTTGCTGCCGTCCGTGGGCAGCGTGACGATCCTGCCGCCCTCCGCGTCCGGCTCGCTCGTTCGGATGTTGACCGTATTCGTCATCGGATCGTACTCCACCGCGAAGCCGACCTCTCTGCCGACGTCGCGCAGCTTGCAGTAGTTGTTGCCGCCGATGCTGTACGCCTCGATCTGCACAGGCCTGCCGTCCACGGTGATCTTCTGGCTGGACCGCTCTGCCGTGAGCGCCGCGCCCGCGACCGGGGCGGCGATGCTCGCGCCGAGGATGATGCCGCTTGCGACGAGCGCGATCTCTTTTTTCTCTCTGCATTTCATGGGCTTGCCCTCCTTCATGTTTGGTAAACCAAACATACAGACTGTAGACAAAATAAGGCATTATGCGCCGAAAAGGGTGCATAGTGCCTTAATTTGTGGTATAATGAGATTGGAAAGGCGGGGATGCAGGGTGATGACTAGGGAAACAGCGAAAAGCAGAGAGCAGGTACAGCTATT
>SVKP01000051.1 GCA_015068395.1 Oscillospiraceae bacterium | reverse complement strand
CATAAAAAAGGTATGGGCTCGACCAAGAACGGCCGCGATTCCAAGTCCAAGCGCCTTGGACCCAAGCGCGCCGACGGTCAGTACGTCCTCGCGGGCAACATTCTCGTTCGCCAGCGCGGCACCAGCATCCACCCCGGCGTCAACGTCGGCATTGGCTCCGACGACACCCTGTACGCCAAGGAGAGCGGCATTCTTCGTTTCGAGCGTCTCGGCAAGGATCGCAAGCAGGCTTGCGTCTATCCCACCGAGGAGTAAGAAGCCCATTCAAATCCCCACGGTTCCGCTGTGAAACCGTGGGGATTTTTGTAAAATGCGGAGGCCATACATGAATATTGAAACACAGAGACTGACGATTCGGGATTTCGTGCCGGAGGACGCCGCAGCGCTCCATGAAATTCTGAGCGACGCGGAAACCATGGAATTTTGCGAACCGCCCTACACCCCGGAGCAGACAAGAGAATTTCTCGATGAATTTCTGATTGGGCGTCACGGCGGCGCGGCGGTCGTGCTCCGGGAAAGCGGCAGGCTGATCGGCTACCTTCTGTTCAACGAGCTGGAGGACGGCTTATACGAGCTGGGCTGGTTTTTCAACCGCGCCTTTTGGCGGCAGGGCTATGCCTATGAGGCAAGCTGCGCCGTGCTGGATTACGCCTTCGACGAGCTGGACGCGCACAAGGTCTTTGCCGAAACCGCCGACGCACAGCGCGCCGCCCCCCTTCTGGACAAGCTCGGCATGCGCCTCGAGGGCGTCCAGCGCAGCCAGACGACGGACAATCACGGCAATTGGCTGGATATGTACCTCTACGGCATGCTCCGCGAGGACCGCGCGGATAATTAGCCGCAGGGCTTTTTGCTTTACGGAAGCGAATACATCAATTCGCTCAGGCACCTCGCACTCTTGGCGCAGTCCTTGACGTTCTGCCCGAGCAGGGTCGTCGCATCATACGCCGTATACGTCTGATGTGCCGGAACGCCGTCCACTGTATAGGAGAATTCCACCTCTTTCAGATTGCCCACCATGGCAATCATAAGGTACGCGGACTTCTTCATGCTGTCTTCATAGCGATAGCGGTCTTTTTTCGAAACGTCGTTTTGCAGTGTGATCGTCCAGCGGTACGGCTCTTCGGAGGTTCTCAGCTCGTTTGTATACGGGCCGAACATCTGGCGGAGTCCGATTGCCTCCGCTGTGCGGTTATTTGCCGACATATCTCCCACATAGTCGTGATACGTCAGGAAAATGTCGGAAACCGCTTTTCCGATCATCTCGCCGTCGTCCCAGTAGACGCGCTCCGCCGTGCGTACCTGTCGGATCGGCGTATGCGCCTCATACGCGACACGCGCGCCCAAACCGTACAAAAAGCTTGCGACCACGCCTCTGGCGTGCAGCGTCACGACGCCGTCCTCATCCTCATAATATACCGCCTTGACAACGCGCGCACTGTCCAGGCAGTCGATTCTCGCCGACAGGCGATAGCCGTCTGTCACCTGAATGTCGTCCAGGATGAACCCGTCGTGCAGCTCCTCCCCGACGACGAAAAAGCGCATAAAAATCACCGCCATTGCCAGCGCCAGCGCTCCGATGAGGCTCCACAGCACCACCTTGCGATTGTGGCGCCTGTTCTTTTTTAGATAGTCAATTTCCCTGTGCTCCCCCTCCGGCCGTTTTTCCTCCGGCGCGCGCATGGCGTCGAGCGCCGCGCGGCAGGGCGCACAGGTCTCGATGTGCCCGTCGACGAGTCGGTTTGTCGCCTCGCTCGTCAGCCCGTCCACATAGGATGGCAGCAGATCGCGCACGACCTCGCACGGCAGATCATTCATCTTCATCCACTTCCTTTCGCAGCAGTTCCTTTCCGCGGTAGAACGTCACCCGCGCCCAGTTCTCGGTCTTGCCCTGCACCTCGCCGATCTCCCGGAACGAGAGTCCACCGAAGGCGCGCAGATACAGCACCTCACGGTACGGCTCGCGCAGCGCGTGGAGCTTTTTGAGCAGCTCCAGCCTCTTCGCCGACGCGAGGACGTCCGACTCCGCCGAGGGGATCGCAGGCGTATGTTCCTCCACGTCCTCGGTCTCAGGATGCTTCCGGCGATAGGTCCGCAGCACGTTTTTGGCAATGGCGCACAGCCAGGTGGGGACCGCGCAGCTCCCGTCGAAGCGCTCGCTGGACCGGATCGCCTGATAGAACGTCTCCTGCGTCAGCTCCTCGGCAAGATCGTCGTCGTGCGTCAGCGTGAGCAGATAGCGGTATACCGTCCGTGCATACTGCCCGTAGACCTCCTCCATCGGCTGCAAGTCCTCACCTCCTCCGTCCGTTCTATGTCGTTTATGCCGGGAAGCGCCCGTTCGTTACAGGAAAACAAAAAAATCACGATTCAAATTGGACCGGCACGTCGTCCCACAGCCGCGCCGCTTCGTTTATGATCTCCGCTCTGTCCTTCGCCGGGACCGTCTCGAAGAGTGTGACGAACAGCCGCTTCTTCTCGCGCTTCCACTTTCCCACGATCCTCCCGCGCAGCAAAACGGCGGGCATAACGATCCCCGCGCGATTGAATATCCCGCGCAAATGCTCCGGCGGCAGGAATACGCTCTCCGTCTTTTGATACCCGAGCAGAAGCTGGTCAAAGCCCGCAAGGAACAGGCAGTCCGGGATCTCCCCCGCCGCCGTCTCCCCGACAGAATAGTAATCACGTCCGGCGCATGATACGGTCTCAATGGGCAGCGTTTCCATATGCCGCCGCACTCTTTCCTGCGTCCAGCCAAAAAAATACGCCGCGTCGCGAGGCGCAGCGGGCCCGAAGTGCGCGAAATAGCGCCGGACCTGTTCTCGCTCCGCCTCGTCCCTTCCCATCGGCCGGAACGGCGGACAGCGCACAAACGTTTTCTTCTCGCCCGCGCAGTGAAGAAGCGAGCCGTTTTCACAGAGCGCGCGCAGCAGCCCGCCCCACGCGTTAAAGGCGCTTACCTCCTCTTCCGGCGTCATCCCCGCGGCGCGGCAGGCAAGTCGCAGCGTCTCACGCTCGCCCTCTCCGTTTTGGACCTTCTCGAGGATCACCTCGGCAAAGTATTCCTTCCGCGCGGCGGTAAGCAGTTTATCCTCCTCCATCGTGTCGCAGGGGCGCAGGAAGCGCGTCCTGCCCTCGTGGAGAAACAGCGGTAAGTCGTCAGGGTCGAACAGGTGCAGCGTTCCCCGGATCGTCCAGCTTTTGACAAGATCCCGCCCCACAGCCGCGCTGTCAAAGTCACGGACGCGAATGCGCAGCGCGTGCAGGGCGTTTCCGAAAAACTGCGCCTGCACCCCCAGCACATCGCGCGCGGCGGTATGCAGATCGGTCGGCGCGGTAAGATGCTGGCGATAAAGCCTCGCCGCCTTGAGCTCTTCAACGGTCATTCCGGCACCTTCTCCCTTTTTCAGCCAATTTAGCACATTTTTCCGTTTTGGGCAAGGCTCGCAGTTGACGGATACGAAAAAAGCGGGTAGAATAATAAAGTTAGGGAATATGAAGCATGATGGGAGGCGCCTTATGGCAGCAGGATTTGTGGACACCGCGCGCATCAGCGTGCACGCCGGGAAGGGCGGCAACGGCGCGGTCGCGTTCCACCGCGAAAAGTACGTCGCGGCGGGCGGCCCGGACGGCGGCGACGGCGGCGCGGGCGGAGATATCGTATTGCAGGTCAACGACAGCATGTCCACGCTGATGGATTTCCGCTACAAGAGAAAGTATGTCGCGGAGAACGGTGCGGACGGGCAGGGCTCGCGCAAGAACGGGCGGGGCGGCAAGGCGCTTGTCATCCGCGTGCCGAGAGGCACGCTGGTCCGCGACGCTGAGACAAACGAGATCATCAGGGACATGTCTGACGGCGAGCCCTTTGTCCTGTGCAAGGGCGGGCGCGGCGGCTGGGGCAACGCACACTTTGCAACACCGACCCGTCAGGTGCCGCGCTTCGCTAAGGCGGGGCTGGAGGGCGAGAGCCACGACGTCATTTTTGAGCTCAAGCTGCTCGCGGACGTGGGGCTGATCGGCTTTCCGAACGTCGGCAAGTCGACGCTGCTCTCGGTCGTATCCAAGGCGCAGCCGAAGATCGCCAACTACCATTTCACCACGCTGTTCCCCAACCTCGGCGTCGTGTATGTCAACGAGGAGATGAGCTTTGTGATGGCGGACATCCCCGGCATCATCGAGGGCGCGAGCGAGGGTGCGGGGCTCGGACACGATTTTCTGCGCCACGTGGACCGCTGCCGTCTGCTCGTTCATGTGGTGGACGTCTCCGGCAGCGAGGGCCGCGACCCGGTCGAGGATTTTGACGCCATCAACACGGAGCTTGCCGGCTGGTCGCCGGAGCTGGCATCACGCCCACAGATCGTCGTTGCGAACAAGACCGACATCATGGCGGACGAAAGCCTGCTCGAAGCGTTGCGCGCGCATGTGGAGCCGCTGGGCTTCCCGCTCTTCGCCCTCTCCGCCGCGAGCCACACCGGCACGCGCGAGCTGGTGCAGAAGATTGCGGAAAAGCTCGCCGAGCTGCCGCCCGTCAAGGTCTACGAGCCCACCTTTGTCCCGCGCGCGCCGGTTCTGGAGGCGGACGAGCCGCTGGAGATCGAGCTTCTGGACGACGTATGGTACGTCTCCGGCAAGTGGTTGGAGCGCCTGATGGCAAACGTCAACTTCTCAGACTACGAAAGCCGCATGTTCTTCGACAAGGCGCTCCGGGACAACGGCGTATTTGCGCAGCTTGAGGAGCGCGGCGTCAAGGATGGCGACACTATTGATCTTTATGGCTTGCAATTTGAGTATCAGCGGTGATATAATAGGGCATATCAAATTTTTTGAAAAGGAGATACTACCATGACCGATCAGGAATTGCGCGCCCACAACCTCGCTGTGGTCTTTACGCAGGAGCTTCATCATAACCTCCGCGCCGAAAGCGACAAGAGCACTCTGGACTTCCTTTACAAGAAATTCCTCGAGGACTATGAGTCCGCCTTCGATTATTTCAGCAGGCATATTTCCTGAAAATCCCAAAAAAGACGTTTCACCCCTCCGCGGCATTTGCTGAGCCGCGGAGGGGCTTTTTCATTCGGAAAGTGTTTTCTCGATCGCGTAGAAACGGGCGTCGCCGCGGATCGCGTCAAAATCCGGCTCCTTCATCCACTTGTCGCGCATGATTTCGCGGAACGGGCGGTCATCAGACGTCTGCAGGTCGGTGCGCCGTTCTGTCCTCCTGCCGCACAAAACGCTCTCATAGGTTGTTTCCTCTGGACGCTCGTCAAACGCCCTTGCACAGCGCGCGGCGTTCTCCAGCGCCGCAAACGCCTCGTCGGCGCGTCCCATACGAGCATAGACCGCCGCCATGTGGCAATAATCGTCGTCCCAGCCGCAGGAATACTTTCGATTGCCGTCCCATACCAGATCGTCCATGGCAAACATCTTCTCATAGATTCGCAGCAGCTCTTCGTCCGGCAGCAGACGCGTGCGCACAAGAGTGTACATACCGTAGCTCATGACCTGCCAGCCCTTGCGAATGGACCCGCGCAGGAAGTCAAGCTGCTCCGCTCCCTCGAAGCAGCGCCACATATTCGACATCTCACGGCAGGACCCGATTCCCGGAAGCATCTCGTACACGGCGCGCGCCTCTCGCTTTCTGCCCATCTCCAGATGGTTGAAGGCAAGCAGCTCCGCCGCCTCAAGGCGCAGCGCCTGCTCCGGGCAGTATTTGATGATACGCTCGCCGAGACGCGTGATCTCGTCATCAAACTTCTCCATGTTTTCGCGCCATTCAGGGATATTGCCATCCTCGTCGCCCGCAATGAACAGGGCATACATCAGGTTGTTGAGCAAGCGGTAGTTGTTGGGATACTCGCGAACGCCCTCGCGCGCAATGCGGATGCACTCGTAGACCTTGCCGCAGCTGAGAGCTTCCTCAAACATTTTCTCGCTCTGCTCTACGAATCGCTCTTCCTCTGCCTCTCCGACACCCATCAGCTTATCGGTCGTCACGCCGAAAAACGCAGCGATTGACGGCAGCAGTTCCACATCGGGATAGCACGAATCATTTTCCCAGCGCGAAACGGACTGGCAGGATACACCCAACACGTTCGCAAGCTCCTCCTGCGTCAGATCACGCTCCCTGCGCAGGCGTTTCAGATTCTCTCCGATCATCAGCTTCATGTTTCATTCTCCCCATAATAATCATTCGGCGCCGTTGGGTACAGTATCGCCCAACGACGCCGATTTTGCAAGTACACGCTCAGAGAGATTTTTTCACAGTATTCGTGAATTGCGCTCGTTTACCCGATAAAGTGCTGCGTCCAGTAGCTTCCGTCCGCGACGTAGCCGACACCCAGCGTTGTGTACGAGGCGTTGAGGATGTTCGCGCGGTGTCCCGGCGAATTCATCCACGCGTTCACCACCGCCTCCGGCGTGCGGTAGCCCATGGCGATGTTCTCCCCCGCCGTGCGGTAGGTGATCCCCTGCGATTTCATCAGCTGGAAGGGCGTGCCGTAGGCGGGGCTGTTGTGGTCAAAATAGCCGCTGTCGTGCATGTCCTGCGACTTCATCCGCGCTGTGCGGCACAGCGCCGCGTCGAGCGTCAGCGGCGCAAGCCCCGCCTTTGCGCGCTCGGCGTTCACAAGCCGCGCGACCTCCTGCTCATACGCGCTGACGCCCGCAAGCCGCGCGTCGTCCTCGGATTCGGCAGGCTGCTCCGGATCTGCGGGCTGCGCGGGCGTATGCGGCGTTTCGGGCTGCTCGGGAGCCGCCGGGGCGTCGGTGTGCTCCTCCTTCTCCGGGACGCTCGGCTGCTCCGGCTCCGCGCCGCCAATGTACTGGCACAGCAGCAGGTTGAGAAGCCCGTTCCAATCCGTCCGCGCCGTACCGTTCCCGCCGCATCGGCACAGCAGCTGCCAGATCAGCGCCTCCGTCCCGGTCTCGTCGTCCCGCGCTCCGCCGTCCTCGGCAAAGGCGGGCAGCGTGGCTGACAGCATGACAAGGACTGCCAAAAGAAAACTGGATAATTTGCGTTTCATTGGTATTACCTCCCTTTCTGTTCTGATTGTAACCAAATTGTAATCTTTTTGGCAAGTCAAAATGTTTTCCAGAACTGGAAGGAATAGGAAGACCCGTGCTTACGCAAGCTAGGGCAAACGATCTTGGAGGCGCATATGGAGGAAATGGAAACAGGGCTGCCTGCCTTTCCCCGGCTGGAGGAACGGCTGCGCGCGGACGTCGCGGTCGTTGGCGGCGGCATGGCGGGGATTCTGACCGCGTTCTCGCTCAAGCGCGCGGGTCTGCGTACCGTGCTGTTGGAGGAGGGACGGCTCGCCCAGGGCGTGACCGCCCGCACGACCGCCCGCGTCAGCGCGCAGCACGGGCTGTTCTGCGAGCGGCTGATGCGCGATTTCGGCGAGCATCTGGCGCGGCAGTATGTTCAGGCGCAGCTCCACGCCGTCAGCCAATACCGCGCGCTCGTCCGCGCGCTCGGCGTGGACTGCGCGCTCACCGAGCAGGCGTCCTTCCTTTACACTGCGGCAAACGGCCCGTCTCTCGATCAGGAGTATGCCTGTGCGCGAAAGCTCGGCGCGCCCGCAGAGCTGCACGCCGTCGAGGGGCTGCCCTTTTCGGTGCGCGAGGCGCTGTGCTTCCCGGAGCAGCTCCGGCTGGAGCCGCTGCCCTTTCTCGCGGCGCTGCTGCCGGGGCTGACCGTTTACGAGCACTCGCCCGTACGTGACATCCGGGGCCGCTGTGTGCTCTGCGACGCGGGCAGCGCGGAGGCGGAGCACATCATCGTCGCCACGCGCTATCCAATGCTGGAGCGCTGGGGCTTCTACCGCCTGCGGCTCCGGCAGGAGCAGGCATTTTTCCTCGCCCTCTCCGGCGCTCCACGCATCGACGGCTGGTATCTGGACGCCGACGAGCACGGATGGAGCCTTCAGCAGCGCGGGGACACGCTGCTGCTCGGCGGCGGGCTGCACCGCTGCGGCGATCCCTGCGGCGACGGCTACGAGCGGCTGCGCGCGCAGGCAAGGCTGTGGTTTCCCGAGGCGCGCGAAGAACGCGCGTGGTCCACGCAGGACTGCGTCACGCTCGACGGCGTGCCGTATATCGGGCGCTACGGCGCGGCGACGCCGCATCTGCACGTTGCGGCGGGCTTTGGGCGCTGGGGCATGACGAACAGCATGGTCGCCGCGACGCTGCTCACCGCCGAGCTGCTGGGGAACTGCTATCCCTTCGCTGACGTGTTCTCCCCCGACCGCTTCTTCCCCTCCGCGTCCATCGAGGCGATGATGGAGGGCGCGCTCTACGCCGTCCGGGGCAGGTATCGGAGGCTGTTCACCACCGCGGAGACCGAGGCCGCCGCGATCCCGCCGGGCGGCGCCGCCGTCGTCCGTCACCACGGCAGGCAGTACGGCGTCTACCGCGACGAAAATGGCGCGCTCTACGCGGTGTCCCCCGTCTGCCCGCACCGCGGCTGCGCGCTGGAATGGAACGGCGCGGACAAGACCTGGGACTGTCCCTGCCACGGCTCGCGCTTCGACTACACAGGCCGCCGCCTGTTCCATCCCGCCGCCGCGGCGCTCAGGAGCTTCGATCCCAGGCTGCTGTAGGAGAGTCAAAAAGGAGCGTCTCCAAGCCATACCTTGCTCAGAGGCGCTCCCTGTGTTTATGGAGTTCTGTTCAATCCCGTTATTCTACTGTAATAATGTGCCAGATCACAGGATCGGTAAAGCCGCAGGAGCGGTACAGGTCAAAGGGGTCATCCGAATTGTTTGCCCGCCCGGAGACCGTCACAAAATCCGCTTTGGCGGAGCAGCGCCGCAGCAGCTCGCAGACCACGGCTTTTCCCAGCCCTCTGCGTCTGTACGCCGGGGAGACCTGTATCCATTCCAGGACGCCTTCCCCGATCCGCTTATCCAGCTCGCCGATCCCGCTCGCCGCGAGCCTGCCCGTTTCCCGCTCCCGCACGGCGATCCAGAGGTCACCGTCATAGACGTCCCGCCGGGTGTAGGCTTCCAGCTCGGCAGCCGTGACGCCCTCGCGTCGATAGCAGGCGTTGATATGGTCTGCCAACTCCTCCAAGCCGACGGAGGTCAGCACAAATCCCTCCGGCAGCACCGGGCGGGGCACGCTTTTCAGCGTATGGAGCAGCTTGAAATAGGGCTCGTCCGTTCCGGGACATGCCGTCTCGGAAAAAGCGTCGTCCCGGAGTATGGTCAAATGGGCGGGAACCGTCATGCGCTCAGTTTTCCAAAAAGGAAGCGACGACGCACGGCAGGGGTCCGCCAAATAGTCTTCTGCCTTCATCCGTTTCCGGTCATTTCCCCGCGCCGGGCTGCTCGGTCAGCTCGGGGTGCTTGAGATAGTGGTTGAAGCTGGTCCAGAACTGCGCGTACTCCACGCCGCCGCAGATGCGCTCGTCCATCACGCACGAAAGCGGCAGCAGCTTTTTCTGATAATTGCCGTGAATGTAGTCCATCACAGGCTTGCCCATGCAGATGAACACGCTCGTCGTGCCGAACTCATAGGCGTGGTGGAAGATGTGCGTGGTGTTGATGCTGGCAAGGTTGGTGATGAACAGGCTCGTGTGGAAGGGGCTGATTTCGATGATCTTTTTCGGCAGGATGCCGTAGCGGTCGAGCAGCCGTGCAAGCCCCACCACGAGGTTCGGCAGCAGCGGCACGGTGAACACCGCCTCGGCAAACCGGTCCGTCCCGTTATCCTGCTGGGCGTTGGAGTTCTCGGCGATGATGGTTTCGATCTTCCTGTTGACCGTGAACACCGTGTCGTCCGGCTCAAAATAGACCTTGAGCAGCGACTCGTCCGGCGTGCCGTCCGCGCGTTTTTTGAGCATGACAAAGCTGACGCAGAAATGCCTGCGCTGGTAAACGTGCTTGTTCATGATAAAGCGGTTGATCTTTGGATTTTCCAAATACGCCTTGTGATACGCCGCAAGCACCAGCGCCATGTAGGAAATGCGCATGCCCTCCCTGCGCTTTTGCTGGATATAGCCGCGCAGAATATCCATGTCCGCGTACTCTGTGACCATATTCTGCGCGTCGTAGCGATGCGGCATGATATACGGCGTTGCCAGAACGATCGCGCTCTCGTCCTTGACGCGCTTCCCGTCGGATCTGATAGGATCACTTCCCTTTACTCTTTTATCTCGATGAAGTATTTTACCTTATTTTCATCCCCGGCGCAACCGCTTTTGCTTTATTATTTTTAATAAATGTCATTACGAACTATTTGTCTGCTATGAAGAAAAACTTAGTTTTCGCTCTTGTGTTTTTGTGGAACCTGTACTATACTTTTCCTGCAATCATTTTGAAGGAGGAACCTTGTCATGAAATACGATCGTGTTTATAACTTCTCCGCCGGCCCTGCCATGATGCCCGAGCCCGTTCTCGAAGAGATCCGGGACGAGATGATGAACTATT
>SVKP01000050.1 GCA_015068395.1 Oscillospiraceae bacterium | reverse complement strand
GCGTCCGCGGCCGCCGCAGCCGCGACATGGGCGAGCTGCGCGGCGCGATCAAGAGCGCGGTGAGCGGCTACCTCTTCAAGAGCACCAAGCGCAGCCCGATGGTCATTCCGGTCATCACAAGGCTGTAAGACTCCAAGCAATAGTAAAACCGCTTCGGTCAGCCGAAGCGAGATGTTCTTTCTCAAAAAAGTGGCAGAGCCACTTTTTTGACTGTATGAAAAACCGCTTCGGTCAGCCGAAGCGGTTTTTTAATGAGAGGGAGGCGGCATAGAGCTCGTTTTTGCTGTAGGTGTTGTTCTCGTCCTTCAAAAGGAGCTTGATCGCGTCCTTTGCGGTGCAGTCATTCTGCACCATGCAGTCCACCAGCACCGCCTCCGGGGTGCTGACGTGCTCCGTCCCGCTCAGGCGGTAGCTCTCCGGGACCTCGGCGATCATCGCGTACTCGCCCTTTTCATAGTTCCCCTTGGCGAGCAGCTGGTCGCGGACCTCGGCGGGCGTGCCGCGAAAGGTCATCTCATGCAGCTTGGTCATGTCGTTGCACAGGCAAAGCCGGATATCCGCCTGCGCGTCGATGAAGAACTCCACCGCGCTCATGATGCGCTTGGGCGACTCGTAGAACGCGTAGGTCGCGGTCGCGCCCTTGCGCATCAGGTCCAGCACGCGGCGGCGGTCGGCGTTCTCGCGCGGAAAGAAGCCGTAGAAAAAGAAGGTCGACAGGTCGAAGCCGGAGATGGAAAGCGCCGTCACCGCCGCGCAGGCGCCGGGGACGCCGACGACGCGCACGCCGTTTTCCACCGCGAGCTTGATAAGCTCGTTGCCAGGGTCGGAGATACAGGGCGTGCCCGCGTCAGTGATGACGGCGATGCTCTTTCCCTCGAGCAGCTGGGCAAGAAACCACTTTGCCTTGCCGTGCTCGTTGAACTTGTGGTTGGCGGACAGCTCGTTGCGTATCCCGAGCTTGTTGAGCAGCACGACGCTCCGCCGGGTGTCCTCCGCCGCGATGATGTCCACCGATTCCAGGATTTCCCTGCCCCGCTCGCTCATGTCCCGCGCGTTGCCGATCGGCGTCGCGACGATGTAAAGCGTGCCGGTCCCGTTCTGCTGCTCCATATGCCGTCCCCCTGTGCTTTTTTCCTATAGTATAGCCCACGCCTGCCCCTTTTTCAACATTTCCCTTTGCATTTTGTGTTTTGCGCGGTATAATGGCAGACGACACCTCTTGAGATTTTAAAAGGAGCATCACCATGAAGAAAACACTGAACCGTTTGTTGGCGCTGCTGTGCGCGCTGGTCCTGTGCCTGACAAGTGCGAGCGCGCTGAGCGTCGAGCAGGCGATCGCGCTGCTTGAGCTGTACTACGTCGACACGCTGCCCGCCGCGGTCTATGAGGCGGACACGCTCGACGAGGTCTTCACCGCGCTGGGCGACCCCTACACCTATTATATGACTGCGGAGGACTACGCGAACTTCCAGTCGAAGATCGAGGGCGGGACCTCGATCACCGGCATCGGCGCGGGCATCGAATATTCCTCCTCTGGCATCGTAATCATCTCCGTTCTGCCCGAAAGCGGCGCGGAGGCGGCGGGGCTCAAGGCGGGCGACGTCATCATCGCCGTGGACGGCGTCGGCTGCGTGCCCGCGGGCGAGCAGCACCGCGAGCTCATTCTCGGCGAGGAGGGGACCGCCGTCACGGTCACGGTGCAGCACGCGGACGGCGCTGTCTGCGACTATCGCATCGTCCGCAAGACCTTCCAACTGCAAAACACGATCCTCACGCTCAAAAACGGTGTCGGCTGGATCGACTGCGGCAGCTTCGGCACCCAGACCGCCCTGTACTTCCAAAACGGCATCTCTGAAAACGATGAAAACGTGGACAGCTGGGTCGTCGACCTGCGCAGCAACACGGGCGGCCTTGCCGATATGGCGGTCAGCGCGCTCGGCACCTTCGTCGGCGCGGGTCCCAAGCTCTACTACCGTCTGGGCAACGGGGCGTCCTTCCCGACCAAATACACCGCTCCCGCATGGACGGATAAAAACGTGATCGTTCTGGTCAACGGCTACTCCGCCAGCGCCTCCGAAATTTTCTGCGGCGGCATCCGCGCCGACCGTGCGGGGATCATTGTCGGCTCGCGCACCTACGGCAAGGGCTCGGCGCAGCAGGTCATGGACCGCGACAACTATCCCGACGTCTTTGACGGGGACGCGCTGAAGATCACGGTCTATCGCTTCTACTGCGCGGACGGCAACACCACGGACAAGATCGGCGTCCTGCCGACGCTCTACGTCTCCGACCAGTACACCGAGAGCGTTGCGAAGCTTCTCAGCTCGGTCAAGCCCGAGAGCAGCGAGTTCCTGATCCTCACGCTCAACGGGAACTTCTTCTACCTCGATCCCGCCGCCGCGCGCGCCGACGGCCTCGGCGACGCGCTGGACGAGCTGCTCTCCGCCCTGCCGCCGGACGCCTCCGTCGTGCGCGTCGCCGACGGCAGCTCCGAGCAGATCACCTCAAAGCAGGCGCTTGAGCGCTACGGGCAGTCCTCGCTCTGGCGCGGCTTCTCCGACGTGTCGGAAAGCCCCTACGCGACGCAGATCGACACGCTGGGGACCTACGGCATCCTGCTGGGCAACGGCGCGGGGTACTTCGCTCCGACGGGCACGCTGACGCGCGGACAGCTTTGCGCGATGCTGGCGCAGGCGCTCAATGTCACCAGCAGCGCCTCCGGGCTGTTCCTTGACGTGCCGGACAACAGCTGGTACGCCGGCGACGTCAACGCCATCGCCACGCTGGGCCTCGTCAACGGCGTCGGCGCGAACCGCTTCGACCCGGACGGCGCGCTGACGCAGGAGCAGTTTATCACCATCATGGGCAGGCTCACCCGCTTCCTGAACTTTAAGGTGGACGATTACGCCCTCGAACTGACGGAAGACGAGCTCTCGGAGTTCTCCTCCCTGCAAAGCTGGGCGCGCACCGGCGCCAGCGTCCTGACCGATTACGAAAGGAATATGCTCTACACGGACCTGGGCAACATCGACCTCTCCGCCCCGGTCACACGCGAGCAGGCTGCGGCAACGCTGTGCAACATCCTCAAAACGCTCCGCATTCTCACCTACTGATTTCGATAAGAAAATGCCGTCCGGCGACGCCGGACGGCATTTTCTTAAACTCTAACGCCTTTTTCGCGCAGTCTTTGCCGGAGGAGCGTCGGGTCGCCGTGGTAGACGACGCCGTCCAGCCCCACGCGCCACGCGCCCTCCATGTTGCAGGGATTGTCGTCGATGAAAAGGCATTCGCTCCGGTCGAGTCCGAACAGCTCAAACGCCTTTTCATAGAACGCCGCCTCCGGCTTCATCAACTGGTGGAACGCGGACACCATCAGCCGGTCTCCGAAGTACTTTGAGACCGGGAGCTTCGGCCAGTATTCCCGGTGGCGCACGCCCGCGTTGGAGAGCAGATACAGCCCGTAGCCGTTTTCGCTCAGCTCGCGGACCAGCTCCTCCGTCCCCTCGGTCGCAAGGATCGGCTCGTCCCAGTGGTCGTAGATCTCCCGCGCCGCGGCGCACAGGCGCTCCGGGATGCGCGCGCGCATCGACGCGAACGCCTCGTCCGCCGTCATGGAGCCGCGGTCAAGGCAGACCCACTCGGCGCTGCGGAACACCTCGCGGGCGATCAGCGTCTCGTCCTCCGCGCTCAGGCTCAGCCGTGTGACAAAGGTTTCCGGCTCAAAGCGCAGCAGCACGCCGCCCATGTCAAACAGAATGTTGCGGATCACGTCGCATCCTCCTTCTTTTTCCCGCCCGTAAGCTTTTCAAAGAACTCCCGTCTCTTTTTCCGGTGCTCCAGGCGCTCACTCAAATCGCGCGCGCCGACGCCGTAGACGAGGTAGAGGATCAGACCCGAGACCAGCATGATAAACACCGTGGACGCGCAACGGCGGCCGGAGGCGTTGATGTTGTAGCCGTAAAGCCCCTCCTCGCGCGTCATGCTCTGGATGACCATGGCGTAGGTCGTGCCGTAGGTGCTTGCGAAGGTCGCGGACATGTCGTACTCGGTGAAGAGGTAATTGAAGTTGAGGGCGAACACCGCCAGCACGCTGGGCAGGATGATGGGCAGCTTCACCCGCAGGAACGTGCGCACCGGGCTTGCGCCGAGGTTGCGCGCCGCGTCCTCCAGCTCCTCGTCGATGGCGTAAAACGCCGCCTTGACCATGCGCAGGGAAAACGGCAGACGTACCACCGTGTAGGCGATAATCATCAGCAGCTTCACCATGTCGGCGTAGTAGAGGTTCTTCCCAAAGACGTACCACACATCGTTGGAGTTAAAGAATACGCGGTAGGAATAGCAGATCAGGATCGTCGGCAGCAGCCACGGGAACAGCAGCGCGTACTCGAGCACGGTGCCGGTCTTTTTATGCTTGAAGATATAGTCGCAGGCGACCACGACGATCACGCAGGCAAACGCCGCCGCAATCACCGAGAGCACAAAGCTCGTCTGGATGCCGCCGAGCGTCGCCTCGTTGGAGAACACGCCCGAAATCGAGCCCACGCGCGTCTTGTAGGTGCCGCGGGAGGTCAGATAGGAGTAGTCCGCCTGCCCGAAGTAGTTCAAAAGCGTCCATTGCGAGAGGTCCAGTCTGCGCATGCGCACAGCGCTGTAGGTCTGGAACGAAAAGACGACGATCATCACCACCGGCGTCATGTAGATGATAAACAGCACGTAGGCATAGATGTGCGCGAGCACGTTCGCCACGGGGTTGGTGATCTTCTGTTTCTGGAGCTTCGCCTTCGTCTTGGAGACGGAGAGGTAATGTCCCTTGCGCTCATAGGATGAGAGCACCGTCAGTAAGACGATTGTAAAGCAGGCGAGGATGATGGACAGCAGCGCCGCGCGCGCCTGCGGGAACGCCTCGTCCGCCGTGGACGAGCCGGCAAGGCGCACGATCTCAGGGTTGATGGAGTCATAGCCCAAAAGCGTCGGCGCGGACATGGCACAGAGGCCGGTGATGAAGGTCATGACCGTGAGCGAGAAGAGCGTGGGGATCAGCGTTGGGAACACGACGCTGAAGAGCACCTTGAAGGGCTTCGCGCCCATATTTCGCGCCGCCTCCACGGTGTTGTAGTCGATGCCGCGGATAGCGTTTCGCAGGAACAGCGCATGATTGGAGGTGCAGGCGAAGGTCATCGTGAAAAGCACCGCGTTGAACCCGGAGAACCAGGTGGCGTTGAAGTCCGGGTTGACCTGCCGGATCGCCTCGGTCAGGATACCGTCTCCCGCGTAGAGAAACATATAGCCCGTGACCAGCGCGACGCCGGAGTAGATCAGCGTCGTCATATAGCCCATGCGCAGGATGCGCGCGCCCTTGATGTCAAAATACTCGGTGAGCAGCACGATCGAGATGCCCACGACGTTGACCGTTATAATCAGGAGCAGCGCCAGCTTGAGCGAGTTCCAGACGTACTTCGCCATATTGCCCGCGAGGAAGAAGCGCAGCACGGCAAAGGGGTCGGTCTCCCCGGCGGCGTTCTTCGTCGTGAAGATGCTCGTGAGCGTGTTGAGGCACGGCAGAAGCATAAACCCAAAGAACAGATAGGCGAAAAACAGCGCGCCGACGAGCTGGAGCGCCTTTTCGGGGCGCAGGGGCTTCGGCCTTGCGAGGGTGCCGGTGCTCATTGCGCCGCCTCCTCTCCCTTCGCCGGATAGCTCATCAGGTCGGCGGGGTCGATGCTCACCGTCACCTCGTCGCCCTCGTCATAGATGTGCACGCCGTCGTTGCGCTCCATGACCTTGAGCGTCTGGCCGCTCGTCTCAATGTAATACTTGATGTACAGCCCGTAGTACTCGCGCATGGAGACCATGCCGGGCAGGCAGAGCACGCCGGGGCGCTCCGGCTCGTTGACGTGCACGCGCTCCAGGCGGACATAATGGTGCATTGCGGGGTCGACCGACGAGCTGATACCCGCCAGCTTCTGAGCCAGCGTGTCCGAGAGGCGGTTGATGTCGCCGATGAAGTTGCACACGAATTCGGTCGCGGAGTGGTTGTAGACCTCGTTGGGCGTGCCGATCTGCTCGACCACGCCCTTGTTAAACACGGCGATGCGGTCGGAGAGCGTCAGCGCCTCCTCCTGATCGTGCGTGACATAGATGCTCGTGATGCCGAAGTCCTTCTGCATCTTTTTCAGCTCCTCGCGCAGCTGCACGCGCAGCTTGGCGTCGAGGTTGGAAAGCGGCTCGTCGAGACAGATGATCGCCGGCTCCGTCACCAGCGCGCGGGCGATGGCAACGCGCTGCTGCTGTCCGCCGGAGAGCTGGGACACCGCCTTTTTCAGCTGCTCGTCCGTGAGGTCGACCTTTCGGGCGATGGTGTGGACCTTCTCGTCGATCTCCTGCTTTTTCAGCTTCTTGACCTTGAGGCCGAAGGCAATGTTGTCGTACACGGTCATGGTCGGGAAAAGCGCGTAGCTCTGGAACACGATGCCGATGTTGCGCTCCTCGATGGGGACGTGCGTGATATCCTGTCCGCGGACGCAGACGCTGCCCTGCGCCGGTTCGATAAAGCCTGTGATCGTGCGCAGCGTCGTGGTCTTGCCGCAGCCGGACGGCCCGAGGAAGGTGAAGAACTCGCCCTCCTTCACATGAATGTTGATGTTGTGCAGTGCGGTGAAATCGCCGAATTTCACCACGATGTCGTTCAGACGGATCATAAGCCTGTTCTCTCCCTCTTTGATTTGCGGTATTCTGCCTGCAAAAGGCAGGAGGCGCGTCCCGCCCTTTGCAGGCAGGGCGAGTCTTGCGACTCGCCCTGCCGTTACCCGGAAAAGCGTTTTCCGTTTGGTTTTTCTCAGCCCTGCTTCTGGGTCAGCGTGGACCAGTCGAGGTTGTCCCAATCCGGCTCGGCGGGGGCGTTGTTGTCCGCCCAGTAGAAGCCGAGGTTGGTCATGATGTTCGTCCACTCGGGATTGTGCTCGGCGACATAGGCGGCATAGGTCTTGTCGGTGCCGGACACCTTGTTCAGCGCGAAGTTCGGAAGCTGATAGATCGCGGGCACGCCGTCGGGATACAGCTGGTCGGCAGCGTCCTCGTTGCACGGGAAGGAGTCGAACTCCTCGCCCCACGCAGCCTGGACCTCGGCGGAGCCGAACCACTCGGCAAACGCCTTGACGGCGGCTGTCTCAGCCTCGCTGCGGCCAGCCTTGTCCAGAACGCCGATATACTCGGCGATATAATAGGTGCCGTCCTTGATGTCGACGAGGTTCCAGTTCTCCGGCTGGAAGGTGCCCTTGAGCGGGTTGGAGGAGCTGTCCGCCGCCGCGTCGATCTTGCCGTAGAGCGCGGAGGAGTAGAACTCGGAGATCGCGACGTCGCCCTTGTTCAGCGGGTCGAAGCCGTACTTGTAATCGTCGCCGCCCGAAACGCCGTCGGCGCAGAACTTCCACAGCGTCTTCCAGCCGTCGACCGAAATGCCGCCCGCGGGGGACGAGGGATCGGTGAAGGCGTAGAGCATGGCGGAGTTGATGTTCATGTTGGTCGTGCCGCCGACCTTGTTCTGGCGATACCACTTGTAACCGCTGTTGACGACATCCGCCCAGTGGTTGAAGTGCAGCTCCGCGCCGTTGGTGCCCAGCGCGTCGTTGCGGTAGAGCATCAGGACATTCTGGATGACGATGCCGTACGCCTTGCCGTCATACTTGTAGTTGCCGACGCTGCCCGCCCACTCCGGGGTCCAGTCGACAAGCTTGAGGTTTTCATACTGGCCGTCGATGATCTGGCCCCAGCGGGTCTCGTTCAGGCCGAAGATCAGATCGCCGTCCTTGTTCTCGTTGGCGGCCTGCACGGCGGCGGTGTCGCCGGAGATGACAGAGTTGTCGTCGATGCTGATGTTGAAGCCCTCCGCCTTCGCCTCATTGATCAGCCAGGTGGTGCGCTCCGTGGAGTTGGAGTTCGAATAGATGCGGATGGTGTAGTTCATGTCGGGCTGCACCGTGTTGTCGGCGGGAGCGGCGGCAGCGGAGCCGGAGTTGTCCGCCGGAGCCGTCGTCGTCGTGCCGGAAGTGGCAGGCGCGGGGCTGCTGCTCGGCGTGGTCGATGAGCTTCCTCCGCCGCAGGCGGCAAGAGAAAGGACCATGCACAGTGCAAGAGCAAGACTCAAAAATTTCTTCATCTTTTTCCTCCTTTGATTTATCCCTCTCGGGAATATGATCCCTCACGGGAAGATATGTATATTATAGTCAGATTTGAAAGAATTTCAATACGCAGTTTATAAAAAAGAAACAAGGATCGTCCGCAGCGCGGCAGGCAATCCCTGTTTTCTCTATTATTCTTATATTTCGATTTCCATTGTCTCACCCAGCGTCACGCTGCCGCCGATGTACGCGGCGCACACGCAGGACTCCCGCCGTTCGACCTCCGCGCGGACGACGCCCGCAGGCTGGACATAGTCCCTCGCGAACGTGCCGTCCTCCGTTCCCGCGCTCTCGACGATTGCCGCCGCCAGCGATCCGCTGCCGCAGCTGCCCTCCCAGAAGAGCGTCCCCGCGGCGGGGACCTTCACCAGCGGCGTCATGCGCCCGTCGTGCAGGAAGATCACGCCGTACGCCTCCATGTCAGGGAGCGCGCCCGCCTCGCGCATCGTGCGCAGCACCGGCTCCAGCGCGTCCATTGCCGCCGCGTCCGGCTTGTGGTGCGTCACGAAATGCACGATGCCGCCCAGATTGACCAGCATGTCCCGCTCGTCAAAGAGAACGAACTTGCCGCAGGGCCTCGGCAGCGGCATGGCGGCGCGCGCCGTCCCCTCCGCGACGTTTACGTCGACGCACACGGGCGAAGCGCTGCCGCTGACCTCCAGCGTATAGTGCGCCCGGCCCGTGACGCCGCGCCGCCGCGCAAGCAGCATCCCGAAGGCGCGGCTCGCATTGCCGCAGAACTCGCCGCCCGCCATCTCCATGCGTCCGTCAAAGCCGTCGCGCGGCTCGCAGGCAAAGCCCACCTGCTCGGCGTCCGTCCCCGGCAGGCGCAGCAGCGCCGCCGCCAGCGCCGCGCGCTCCTCGCGCGGCACTGGATCGAGCACAAACAGCGTGATGTTCCCCGCCGGGTCCGCCCGGACAACATGAAGCTTCATAGCGTGCCTCCTGCCTTTTTAATGCTCCGGCGTTTATGCCCTGAGCTGCCGGATGTTTTCGAGATACCCGTCGACGGTCTCGCCCTCGGTGAGCTGCCAGTCGTCGCGCAGGATCGCCAGCACCTGCTCATACGCCTCGATTGCGCCGTCCCGATCGCCCAGCAGCGTGCAGATCTGTGCGATGGAGTCGTAAAGGTCGGCGATACGCGGCTTTTCCTTCTGCCGCCCGGCGGCGGCGCGGTAGTCCGCAAGCGCCTTTTCATACTCCGCGTGATGGGCGTGGGCGTCGCCTCGCTCGAACCACGCCATCCACTCGTCGGGATACTTCTCCACCATTCGCTCGAGGCAGCGCTCCTCCTCCGCGCGGTCGCCCGCCGCCCGTGCGATCAGGCTTTCATAGAGCTCGCAGCGGAAGTCGTCACGCGCGGCGCGCATTTTTGTCAGCGCCTGCCGCGCCTCGTCAAGCCGTCTGTCGGCGATCAGCGCATCCATATACCACATATATCCCGCGGCAAAGCCCGGATGCAGCGCGACGAAGCCCCTGTAGTAGTCGATCAGCGCGATATGGTTCGTGGCGCACCAGTCCAGCATGGGTCCGTTCATCGCGCGGAACAGCGCGTCGTGGTTTGCCTTCTTCTCCGGGTCGATCTCCAGCGCCTGCTTCGCGCAGTCTCCGGCGAGGTTCCGATAGTGCTCCGCCCTGCCGATATACAGCTCCGCGAGCATCGTCAGGCAGCGTCCGCGCAGCGCGCCCTTGGCGCAGTATTCCCGCAGGCGCTTCTCGGCGTAGCGGAAATCCTCCTCGCTGAGCGCCGCGCCGTCCTCGATCATCTGCTCGATGCGCTCCAGATGCGTCTCGTCGCTCGTGGCGAACAGCTCGTCGAGCGTCACGCCCAGCGCGGCGGAGAGCGCGGGCAGCAGCGAGATATCCGGGCAGCTCGCACCCGTCTCCCACTTGCTCACCGCCTGTGCGGTCACGCCCAGCAGCTCCGCCAGACGCTCCTGCGTCAGATCACGGCGCAGGCGGAAGCTCCTGATCCTTTTTGCAAATTGTTCCATGGTTTCGTTCCCCTTTCCTGTGATGGGAACACGATACCGCGCCCGCGCGGCAAAATACAGCGACCGTCCGGCGATTCCATCTCAACCGGCGGTTTGGGCGTATGGCGCTACAGCGTCCGCTCGATCGTGCCGCCGCCGACGACGCGCTCGCCGTCGTAGAAAACGACCGCCTGCCCCGCCGTGACGGCGCGCTGCGGCTCGTCGAAATCGACGCGCGCGGTGCCGTCCGGGAGCGGCGTGACCGTTGCGGGCGCCTCGGTCTGGCTGTAGCGCGTCTTGGCGGTGACGCGCATGAGGCGCTCCGGCTCGATCCAGTTGACCTGCGAGGCAAGCAGCGAGCGGGAAAAGAGCTCGTCATCGTCGCCCAGCAGCACCGTGTTCGCCGCGGCGTCCTTGGAGATCACGTACAGCCTGCCCGCCGCGCTGACGCCGAGCCCCTTGCGCTGCCCGGTCGTGTACGCCTCGAGCCCCTTGTGTCGGCCCAGCACATGCCCGTCCCGGTCCACAAAGTCCCCCTCGCGCAGCTCGATATGCCCATAGGCTTGCAGGAAGTTTACATAATTCCCATCCGGCACAAAGCAGATGTCCTGCGAGTCCGGCTTGTCCGCGTTTTGAAGCCCCGCCTCCGCCGCCAGCGCGCGGATCGCCGCCTTGTCGTATGCGCCGACGGGCAGCAGCAGGTGGGAAAGCTGCTCCTGCGTGAGCTGGTAGAGTACATAGCTCTGGTCCTTCCGCCGGTCCGCGCCGCGCAGCAGGTGCCAGCGCCCATCTTCATAAGAGACGCGGGCGTAGTGCCCCGTGGCGATGGCGTCATAGCCCAGCGCCAGCGCGCGGTCCAGCAGCGCGCCGAACTTGAGGCAGCGGTTGCAGTCGATGCAGGGGTTGGGCGTCCTGCCCGCGCGGTACTCCGAGACAAAACGGTCCACCACGGAGCGCGAAAAGCGCTCTGTCTCGTTGAAGACATAGAAATTCATGCCCAGCCTCACGGCGGCGGCACGCGCGTCCTCCGCGTCGGACGCGGAGCAGCAGCGGCTGTCGTCCCCCGCCCAGAGCTTGAGCATCGCGCCGGCGCAGTCATAGCCCGCGCGGCGCAGCAAAAGCGCGGCGGCGGCGGAATCCACGCCGCCGCTCATGGCGATCAGCACCCTCTTAGCCATTGCCGTGCCTCAGTCCAGATGGCGGTAGGAGAACGACGCCATGCCGAGCGCGTCCGAAAGCTCTACCAGCGTCTGGTTGAAGCCCCCGGCATACTCCGCCCTCACGTCGTGCAGCGCCATGTTGACGGCGCTCTCGTTCCGCAGCGACGCCGTGAAGGTCGAGCCAATGCCCTCCTCCGACTCGGCGACGATGGTGCCGCCGTGACCCTGCGCGATGCGGCGGCAGAGCGCGAGCCCCAGCCCCATGCCGTGCGGCGCGGGGTCGGCGTGCTCCGCCTCCAGAAAGCGGTCGAAGACATGCTCCAGCTTCTCCGCCGGGATGCCGCAGCCCGTGTCGGAAACGCTCAGGTACACGTACCGCGCGGTGGTGCGCACCCGCACGGAGACCGCGCCGCCCCGCGGCGTAAACTTGAGCGCGTTGGAGAGCAGGTTCAGCAGCAGGCGCTCGATAAGCCCGGCGTCCATCGCGATGATCTGGCTGCTTTTGTCGCTCTCGAAGTCCAGCACGACGCCCTCCGCCTCAAAAAGCGCCTCCGCGCGCTCGCACACGCCGCGCACAACGCCGACGATATCGTCGTTGGCAAGCTCCCTGAACCTGCCCGTCTCGGCGAGCATCCGCGCGTCGGTCATGTTGCCGATCACGCGGTACATCCTGTAATAGCTCTGCATAAACGCCGAGGCGTACTTGTCGACCGTCTCGTCCTGCTCGCGCTCCTGCATCGGGACAAGCTTGTTCGTCGCAATATAGATGTTCGCCATCGCGCCGCGCAGCTCCTGCGCGACGTTGGGCAATACCTCCGTCAAAAGCCGCAGTTCCTCCTGCGAATACTCCTTCATGCCGTCTCCTCCGCTTTGAAATACCTTTTAACATCTATGTATATTATGCATTTGCCGCGGCTTGCGGCAAGGAAATCCTGTCCAATCTGCCGCATTCCTTCAGCTCATCCATGCGTTCGGTTCAGTAAGCATATCAAAATTTTGTCGAAAATACAACAAATTTGTCGAATCGTGATTTTTTTATAAAATCCTCTTGCAATGCGAAAGAAGATTGATTATAATACAACATGTACCATATGTTTGATATATTCCATATTCCACATGACGAAAGGAACTATGACTATGAGCACGAGAATTGGTATCAACGGTTTCGGCCGCATCGGCCGCATGATCTATCGCAACAGCCTCAACCACCCCGACGTTGAGATCGTCGGCATCAACGACCTGTGCGACGCCGAGTATCTGGCGTATCTGCTCAGATACGACTCCATGCACGGCAAGTTCCCCGGCACCATCGAGGTCTCCGGCAACAATCTCATCATCAACGGCAAGAAGGTCCCCGTCTTCTGCGAGAAGGACGCCAACAACCTGCACTGGGGCGACGTCGGCGCTGAGATCGTCACCGAGTCCACGGGCATCAACCTCACGAAGGAGCTGGCCCAGCCGCACATCAACGCCGGCGCCAAGCACGTCATCATGGGCGCCCCCGCGAAGGACGACACCCCGATGTTCGTCTGCGGCGTCAACCTCGACAAGTACACGCCCGACATGACCTTCGTCTCCAACGCGAGCTGCACCACCAACTGCCTCGCCCCCATTGCCAAGGTCATCCAGGAGAACTTCGGCATCAAGGAAGGCCTGATGACCACCGTTCACTCCGTCACCCCGACCCAGAAGATCCTCGACGGCGTCTCCGTCAAGGACTGGCGCGGCGGCCGTACGGCGGCGCAGAACATCATCCCCTCCTCCACCGGCGCTGCGAAGGCGGTCGGCAAGGTCCTGCCCGAGCTCAACGGCAAGCTCACCGGTATGTCCATGCGCGTTCCCACTTGCGACGTGTCCGTCGTCGACCTGACGGTCGTGCTTGAGAAGGCCGCCAGCTATGAGGACGTCTGCAAGGCGATGAAGGCAGCCAGCGAGGGCGAGCTCAAGGGCGTTCTCGGCTACACCGACGAGATGGTCGTCTCCTCCGACTTCCTGAGCGATCCGCGCACCTCCATCTTCGACGAGAAGGCGGGCATCGCGCTCAACGACCACTTTGTCAAGGTCGTCTCCTGGTACGACAACGAGTTCGGTTACTCCGACAAGATGCTCTGCCTCGCCGAGCACATGCACAAGGTCGACAACGCGAAGTAATTCAAAAAGCGGTCAAGAACGGGGGGAGAGCTTCCTGTTTTTGGAAAAGGGCGCAGTCCGCGGACTGCGCCCTTGCTTTTTTGACCCCAAACGGGTTATAATCAACAGCAAGATCACAATTTGAGGTATGCATCATGTTTCAAGGCTTTTCACAGGGCGCGATAGACTTTCTCTGGGGCGTCAGCTTCAACAACAACCGCGAGTGGTTCACGGAGCACCGGCAGGAGTATCTGGACCTGTTGGACAAGCCGCTGCGTGAGCTTTCGCAGCAGCTGCTCGACGCGATGCGCGAGGCGTATCCACAGGAGGGCTTCACGCAGCACGTCAGCCGCATCTACCGTGACGCCCGGCGGCTCCACGGGCGCGGTCCGTACAAGGACCATCTCTGGCTGGTGATCGCGCGTCCCGGCGACGGGCTCATAGGGCGTCCCGCGTTTTACTTTGAGATCGCGCCGAATTACTACAGCTACGGCTTCGGTTACTGGGACATGTCCCCGGAGACCGCTGCGAAGCACCGCGCGCGCATCGACCGCAATCCGGAGGAGCTTGAAAAGCTGGCACGGCGGCTGAAAAAGTCGAAATTCACGCTCTACGGCGAGGAGTACAAGCGTCCCAAGGGGGACGTCGGCGCGCTTTTGAACCCGTGGTACAACCGCAAGCGCGTCGGCGCGTCGTTTGACGACAACTGCGGCGGCGTGCTCTTCACGCCCGCGCTCTACGACGACATTCTGGAGGCGTTCCGCTTTCTGATGCCCTATTACCGTTACTTTGATTCCCTGACCGGCGACCCGTCGCCAAAGGAGGCGCCATGAAAACAGCCAGAAGCTATCCCCGCGCCGTCGTCACCGCCAAGGGCGCGCGCTGGACGGACGCCGGACACCCGTGGATCTATGAAAGCGACGTGGCGTCCGTCGAGGACGGCGCGGAAAACGGCGCGCTGGTCGACGCCGTGGACGAAAAGGGCAAGTACCTCGGCACGGGCTTTCTGAGCCTGCACAGCAAGATCCGCGTGCGTCTCGTCTCCCGCAACGCCAACGACGCGTTTGACGAGGCGTTCTGGCGGCGGCGCATCCGCTGGGCGTGGGACTACCGCAAGGCGGTCATGGGGGACGACGTCTCCTGCTGCCGCGTGATCTTCGGCGAGGCAGACGGCTTCCCCGGGCTGACCGTGGACCGCTTCTCCGACCTGCTCGTGACGCAGACACTTTCAGTCGGAATCGAGCGGCTCAAGCCGGTGCTCTTCCCCCTGCTCGTCGACGTGCTGCGGCAGGACGGCGTCCCGGTCCGCGGCGTCTTTGAGCGCAACGACGCTGCGCTGCGCGAGCGCGAGGGGCTTGCACAGGGCAAGGGCTGGTTCCCACTTGCGAGCGCGCAGGTGCCGGAGAGTCCGCTCGTCGAGATCTGTGAAAACGGCATTTATTACAGCGTCGACGTGGAAAACGGGCAGAAAACGGGCTTTTTCCTCGATCAGAAGTACAACCGCCGCGCGGTGGCGAAGCTGGCGCGCGGCCGCCGTGTGCTGGACTGCTTCACCCACACCGGCTCCTTCGCCCTCAACGCTGCCTTCGGCGGCGCGGAGCACGTCACCGCGGTCGACGTCTCGGAGAGCGCGGTCGAGATGGCGCGCGCCAACGCGAGGCGGAACGGTCTGGACGGCAGGATGGACTTCCTCTGCGCCGACGTGTTTGACCTGCTGCCGAGGCTGGAGGCCGCCGGGGGCAAGCCCTATGACTTCATCATCCTTGACCCGCCCGCCTTCACCAAGTCGCGCGACACCGCCGCGAGCGCCGAGCGCGGGTACAAGGAGATCAACCTGCGCGCAATGCGCCTGCTGCCCCGCGGCGGCTATTTTGCCACGGCGTCGTGCAGCCATTTCATGCCCGCCGAACGTTTTGAGAAGATGCTCCGCGCCGCCGCGCGCGACGCGAAGGTCGAGCTGCGCCAGATCGAGGCGCGTCAGCAATCGCCCGATCATCCGATCCTCTGGAGCGTGCCGGAGACGGATTATCTCAAGTTTTATCTCTTTCAGGTGGTGTAAAAACGCGCCTCCCGCCGAAAAAAAGCGGGAGGCGCATTTTTACGCTGTTATTTACTTCTTCTCGTCCGCAAGCAGGCCCTTGAAGCTTGCCGCAAGACCGGCAAGGCTCTGGATCTCGCTGGGAATGATGATCTTGGTCGCCTGTCCGTCGGCGGCCTTCTCATACGCTTCGAGCGCCTTGATCTTGACGACCTGATCGTTCGGGTTCGCGGCGTTCAGCAGCTCGATGGAGTCGGCAAGCGCCTTCTGCACCTTGCGGATCGCCTCCGCCTCGCCCTCTGCCTTGAGGATCGCCGCCTGACGGTCCGCCTCAGCGCGGAGGATCGCCGCCTCGCGCTCCGCCTCGGCGCGCAGGACCGCGCTCTGCTTCTCGCCTTCGGCAACGAGGATCTGGCTCTGCTTCTGGCCCTCAGCCTGAAGGATGGACTCACGGCGCTCGCGCTCCGCCTTCATCTGCTTCTCCATCGCGTTCTGGATCTCACGCGGCGGCAGGATGTTCTTGAGCTCCACGCGGTTGACCTTGATGCCCCACGGGTCGGTCGCCTCGTCGAGGATGGAGCGCATCTTGGCGTTGATGATGTCGCGGCTCGTCAGGCTCTGG
>SVKP01000049.1 GCA_015068395.1 Oscillospiraceae bacterium | reverse complement strand
GCCGTGGAATCGTCCGCGATGATATACCATTCCATGCCAAAGAACGAGACGACCTTTCCGGCAAGAGCCGAGTCGCTCTCGTTTCCTACGGGGATATAGGCGCTGTAACTGCCCGCTGCGTGCGCCGTGCCGCCCCCCGGCAATAGCCCGGCGAGCAGGCAGAGCGCCAGCAGGATGCCCGAAAGTCTCTTTTTCATGTCGTTTCCTCCATTTTCTCCGCCCGGAGCGGTCCTGCGGAAACCCGCGCGCTCCAAAAGTGCGGTAGTATCGCGCTTGTTATACCGCCTCGTAAACCCGTTCGATCAGCTCGCGGGCGGCGACGGCGTTTTCGTTGCAGGTGTTTTCCAGCGTTGCCTGAATGTAGGGCTTGCGCGCCTTCAAAAAGCGGCAGATCGCCGTATAGTCCATCTCCCCCGTTCCTGCGGCGACGCTGACGAGCTTCCCGTCCCGCCGCACGAAGTCCTTGATATGCACCATGGCGATATGGTCGCAGAGCTTTTCCATCGCCTCGCCGATCACGCGCTCGCGGTCGTCGGCGTTCTCCATGCCCAGCAGATTCACCGGGTCGAGGATAATGCGCAGGTTCCGGCTGCCGATGCTCCGCAGCGCCTCCAGCGCGCGGTCGGCATTATAGACGATGTGGTTCCACACCGGCTCGATCGCCATGGTGACGCCAAAATGCTCGGCGCACGCGACGACCGGCTCCAAATTGCGCAGAAACGTATGCAGCGCCGCGTCGGTGTGCGTGTCCGCGTCGAGCTTGTACGCCGCGTTGGGCGCGCCGGTCTCGGTGCCGACCATGCCGACGCCCGCGAGCGCCGCCACGCGCAGATTGCCGTAGTAGCGGCTCTGGAACTCCCGCAGCTTCGCCTCGTCCGGGTGTGCCAGATTGAGATAGCAGCCCAGCACCGCAACGTCCAGCGCGCTGTCCCGAAACACGCGGCGCACATAGGCGGCCAGCCCCTCCGTCAGCGCCGCGTCATCGAACGTGACGCCCGAAATACACTTGGCAAGCGCCAGATGCACGCAGGAAAAGCCCTCCTCCCGCGCCTTTGCCGCGCGCGCCTCCAGCGTCTGCTCTGCCTCAGCCAGCCCCGCGTTGACGTCGTGGAGCCGAATTCCGATCTGTATCACAGTCCATCCCCCCTGTTGTTTTACCTATCATAACAGAAAACGCGCCGCCGCGCCAGAGGGAAATCGTCATTGTCAAACACGGCGCACCGTGCTATGCTGGTTTCATTCCAAAGAGAGAAGGCGAATCGTATGGAGCACCGCCCTATCACGCTGCACACCGCCTACGGGACGCTCACGGGGCTGGAAACGGAGCGCTGCCGCATGTTCCTCGGCGTCCCCTATGCGCACGCGCGGCGCTTTGAATACGCCATCCCCGTCGATTCATGGGACGGCGTGCTGGACGCGACGGCGTTTGGCCCTGCCTGCCCGCAGAACCGCGCGGTGCATGAGCATCTGGAAAACCCCGTCCGCCGCTTTTACCGGAGGGAATTCCGCGAAGGCGCGGAATTCCGCTACGACGAGGACTGCCTTAACCTCAACATCTTTGCGCCGAGGGACGCAAACGCCTGCCCGGTGGTGGTCTTCATCCACGGCGGCGGCTTCGACTCCGGCTTGAACTGCGAAAGCGTCTTCGACGGCTCGGCGCTCGCAGAGCGCGGAATCGTGACGGTTTTCATCAACTACCGCGTGGGCGTTCTGGGCTGGCTGACGCACCGCGAAACACAGGAGCACTTCGGACGCGACGGCAATTTCGGGCTGGACGACATGCTCACGGCGATCCGCTGGGTAAAGGCGCATATCGCGGACTTCGGCGGCGACCCGGAAAACCTCACGCTGCTCGGGCAGAGCGCGGGCGCGATCTCGATCCAGTTTCTCTGCCTGAACCATGAAAACAAAGGGCTGTTCCGGCACGCGGCGATGCTCTCCGGCGCGGGGCTGTTTCCGAAATTTGCCCGCCCCCGGCGCGCGGAGGACGCCCACGCCTATTGGGAGCAGTTTATCGAGGTCTCGGGCTGCAAAAGCCTTGACGAGCTGCGCGCGCTCCCGGTCTGGCAACTCTTTGACACGGTGGAGGCGATGCGCGCTCTGCGCAGCGACGCGATCTATTACACGATGCCGGTCGTGGACGGCCTACTGCTCCCCGCGCCGGTGGACGAGCTGATCCAAACGCCGCTTCATATCAGCTATCTGATCGGCTTCACCTCCAACGACATGTACGCGCCGCTGCTCGCGCTCGTCGGCAGCGGCTTTGGGAAGCAGAACAGTGCGTTCATTTACTATTTCGACCTCGAAGCGCCCGGCGACGGCAACGGCGCGTTCCACTCCTGCGACCTGCGCTACCTCTTCGAGACGCTGGACGGGAGCTGGCGGCGCTACGGCGCGCGGGACTACGAGGCTTCGGCGCAGCTGGCGGGCTATCTCGGCAACTTTGCGCGCTGCGGCGACCCGAACGGCCCCGGACTGCCGCGGTGGGAGCGCGCGTACCCCGGCGTCGCGGCGCGGGTGCTGCGCTTCGCGCCGGAGGGTACGGCAATGGGCCGGGCAAGCTATGGAAAGCTGACAAAAAATGCGCTGACGAAGGGGGAGCCAAAGGTATGAAATTCGACCATCGGTTTCGGCTGAAAACCGCCGCTCCCTCCCTGCGCGAATACGAGGCGGACGGCGTGACGATGCGGCTGGACTTCTTCCGGGACATGCTGCGCGTCGCGCTGCTGCGAGGCGGCGTGCCGCTCACGCCGACCTGGAGCGTCTGCCCCGACGGAACGGACTGTCCGCTTGAGGGGCGAAGCAAGCTCTCGACGGAGGGGCTGGAAGCCGTCTGCCCTGCCGTCGAGGACGACGGGAACGAGCTGCGCTTCACGCTCTCCGGCGTACACTTCCGCGTCGAACTGAAAAACTTCCGCATCACGGCGGAGAACGGGCGCGGCGTGCTCTATCAGGACCGCAGCGGCCTTGCCTACAACTTTTCCGGCGAACTGGGCGACGGCTCGGTCCACTTCACGCGCCGTGAGGAAAACGAGCGCATCTTCGGGCTCGGCGACAAATGCGGCGCGGTGAACAAGGCACGGCGCAGCTTCACCCTCGGCGCAGGGGATGCAATGGGCTTTCGCGCCGAGAGCAGCGACCCGCTGTACAAGCAGGTTCCCTTCTATATCTGTGAAAACTCCGCCGGGGCCTACGGGCTGTACTACGACACCTACAGCAACGGCCGCGTCGACCTTGGGCAGGAGCATGACAACTATTTTGAGCCGTTTTCCTCCATCCGCTTCGAGGAGGAAAATATGGTCTTCTATCTCATTCTCGGCACGACGGCGGAGATCGTGCGGCGCTTTTCCGCACTCTGCGGCGCAGTCGCGCCCGTGCCGGAGTGGGCGTTCCGCTACTGCGGCAGCACCATGGCATACACCGACGCGCCCGACGCCGACGCGCAGCTGCGCGGCTTCCTGACCAAATGCGAGGAAAGCGGCGTCCGCGCGGGCGGGTTCTACCTTTCGAGCGGCTACACGCAGGTTGGGGACAAGCGCTGTGTTTTTCACTGGAACACCGACAAGATCCCCTCCCCCGAAGGGCTTGCGGCGCACTTCCGCGCGCACGGCGTCGAGCTCATTCCCAACGTCAAGCCCGCCTTCCTCACCGGGCACCCGATGTATGGCGAGCTGACGGAGCGCGGGCTGTTCCTGCACTACCGCGACGGCAGCCCCGCGCTGTTCCCCTTCTGGGGCGGCATGGCGGCGTACCTCGACTTCACGAACCCGGAGGCGTACGACTTCTGGAAGCGCTGTGTCCGTGAGAATCTCATCGAGAAGGGCTACCGCCATATCTGGAACGACAACAACGAATACGACGTCTGGGACGTGGACGTCCTCGCCTGCGGCTTCGGGAACCCACTCCCGGCACGGCGCATCCGCCCGCTCTTTTCATATCTCATGTCCCGCGCGAGCCGCGAGGCGTGTCTGGAGGCGGGCGTGGAGGAGCCCTTCCTTGTCTCGCGCTGCGCGATCGCGGGCACGCCGCGCGCGGCGACGACATGGACCGGCGACAACCTGACAAGCTTCCGCGATTTGCGCTACAATCACTATCAGGCGATGACGCTCTCGCTCTCCGGGTTTTACTACTTCGGGCAGGACATCGGCGGCTTTTCGGGGCCGAAGCCGACGCCGGAGCTGTTTCTGCGCTGGCTGCAATACGGCGTGTTCACACCGCGCTTCGTCCTGCACTCGTGGAAGCCCGACGAGGAGCCGACAATGCCGTGGCTCTACCCGGAGCTCATACCCGCCGTGCGCCGTCTGTTCGCCCTGCGCGAGCGCATGGTCCCCTACCTCTCCGGCGAGATGCGCCGAAGCGTCCGCACGCACGACCCGCTGATCTACCCGGTCTTTCTCAAGGAGCCCGGATACGACTGCGAGAGCGACTGCTTCTTCTGCGGCGACAGTGTGCTCGCCTGCCCCGTGTTTGACGAGAGCGCGCGCGAGGTTCGTGTCACGCTGCCGCGCTGCGCCTCCGGCTGGCTGCTGCGCGGCGAGGGGACGGCATATCCCGGCGGGAGCGCCGTCACGGTCCCCTGTCTCCCGGAGGATGAGCCGGTCTGGTTCCTGCGCACCGGAGACGCTTTTCCCGCAAAAGCGTGAGAAAGCCTGTGTATCCGCATTGATTTTCGGGGATACTTTTGTTATACTACTCACGGCTCACGGCAAATACTACACGGAGGACAACCATGTTAGAGCTCAGGCATATTTCATACACCGTCAATGACGCGGGCGGTGAGCAGACGATCCTGCGGGACGTCTCCGTCACGATCCCGGACGGAAAGCTGGTCGTTTTCACCGGTCCGAACGGCGGCGGCAAAACGACGCTCGCCAAGGTCATCATGGGCCTTGTCACGCCGACGGGCGGGCAGATTCTTTACAACGGGCAGGATATCACCGCCCTCGGTATCACCGAGCGCGCGCGTCTCGGCATCAGCTACGGCTTCCAGCAGCCGCCGCGCTTCAAGGGCATCACCGTGCGCGACCTGCTGACGATCGCCTCGGGCGACGAAAAGCTCTCGAAAGACAAGTGCTGCCGCTATCTCACGCAGGTGGGGCTCTGCGCGAACGACTACCTCGACCGCGAGGTGGACGTCTCGCTCTCGGGCGGCGAGGTCAAGCGCATTGAGATCGCCACGCTGCTCGCGCGCGGCAGCGAGCTGATGATCTTCGACGAGCCGGAGGCGGGCATCGACCTGTGGAGCTTTGCGCGGCTGACCGAGACCTTTGAGGACATCCATCGCACCCACAGCGCGAGCATGATAATCATTTCGCATCAGGAGCGCATCATCCGCCTCGCGGACGAGATCATCGTGGTCGGCGGCGGCGAGCTGCAATACCGCGGCAGCGCGGAGGAGATTCTGCCCAAGATCATGGAGGATACCCTCAGCTCCTGCCCCGTGCTCACCCGAAAGGAGGCGGCGAACCAGTGATTACCGAAATCGATCAGGCGCTGCTGGAAAAGATATCCGGCCTCGTCGGCAAGCCCGTCGACGCGCTTAACATCCGCAAGGACGGCGGCTGCGAGGCGCGCCAGAGCACCGAGCACATCAAGATCGACAAGCGCGCCGACGGCAAGGAGGGCATCGACATCCACATCCTCGACGGCACGCGGGGCGAAAAGTGCTACATCCCCGTCGTCATCACTAAGAGCGACTACGCTGAGATGGTCTACAACGACTTTTACGTCGGCGAGAACTGCGACGGGGAGATCGTCGCGGGCTGCGGCATCCACAACTCCGGCTGCGACGAGGCGCGGCACGACGGCGTGCACACCTTCCACGTCGGTAAGAACTCCCGCGTGCGCTACGCTGAAAAACACTACGGCGAGGGCGACGGCGAGGGCACGAACATCATGAACCCGCAAACCGTCGTCTATCTCGACGAGGGCGCGAGCATCCAGATGGAGACGGTGCAGATTCGCGGCATCGACTCCACAAAGCGCTACACAAAAATCGTCTGCGGCAAGGGCGCGGAGGCGCTGATTACCGAGCGCCTGCTGACCCACGGGCGCCAGCTCGCCGAGAGCGACATGGAGATCGTGCTCGACGGCGAGGACTCGAAGGGCCGCGTGATCTCGCGTTCGGTCGCACAGGACAAGAGCCGCCAAATTTTTCGCCCCATCGTGGTCGGCAACGACAAGTGCTTCGGTCATGTCCAGTGCGACTCGATCATCATGGGCAGCGCGAAGATCGAGTCCGTGCCCGCCATCACGGCGAACTCGACCGAGGCGCAGTTGATCCACGAGGCGGCGATCGGCAAGATCGCGGGCGACCAGCTCTTGAAGCTCCAAACCCTCGGCCTCACGGAGGAGGAAGCCGAGGACCGCATTCTGAAAGGCTTTCTGGCATAAAAATTGGCAAGAAAAAATGGGCGTCGCCGCCCATTTTTTCTTGTCTTTTGTACTTCTCCGCGTTCTCCGTCTTTCCCGCAGGCGGGCCGCGCTCCTTGCGCAGCTCCTCCGTGGCGCTCTTGATTTGCTGCCGGGCTTCCTCGACGAACTTGAAGCTGCTTTCGAACGCAGGCGAGAACATGTTCATGTTCCCAAGCGAGTCACAAATGCACTCGTCCCACGCTTCTTCCGGGGAAACTCCGGCTTTTTCGTATGCGGAAGCGTACAGCTCCGCAAGCTTCTCGACCTTCCCGTCCGGCGCGACCTTCTTGCAGCGCTCGCGGACAACAGCCGTGTTGACCTCGCCCTTTGCGATCATGTCGTGACCGGCCTCGTGGCGTGCGATCTGGGACGCCGTATAGTTGGCGTCGTCCGCGCGCGCCAGCAGAAGGTTCTTTTCGGAGTTGTAATAGCCGCACGCGCATCACACATGACAAAAGGAGTCCTGCCATGCACGCGCAAAAGGGCGCGGTTCACAGCGAACCGCGTCCTCTCGGTTTATGCCTGCTCCAGCTTCCGCTCCGTGTCCTCGCGCACAGCCTTGCGAAGCGCGGTGAGGTAGGGCGAAAACGCCGCCTTGTCCTCCCCATAGGTGAGGTTGAGTGTGTACTCGTTCTCCGTCCAGGTCGAAAGGTCGGACTCGTTATGCTGGATCACCGCCTCCATATTGTCCAGCGCCTTGTAGATCTTCGCCTCGACGGTTTCGCGCGCCGCCATCTCGTCATAGAGCGCGTGCATCTCCGTGCGGTACGGCTCCGGCAGGGTGTCCACCCACGCGTAGAGCAGGCGTTCCTCCCGTTCCTCGTCCGATTGCGTCTTGTCGAACGACGGGATGTCCCCGGTAAAGCACTCGCCGAGGTCGTGGATCAGGCACATCCGCAGCACCTTGTCCATGTCCGCCTCGGGGAACTCGTCGCGGATGAAATACGCCATCAGCGTGATGCGCCAGCTGTGCTCCGCCACGCTCTCATGCCGCCCGCCGGAGGTGTAGCAGTGGCGCGTCGCGTCCTTCAGACGCTCGGCGACGTGCAGCGCGTCCAACAGTGCCCGCGGTTCCATTACGCGCCCTCCTTTTCCAGAATGTACCGCGCCGCGTACACGCCGCTTGCGCTCGCGTGGGAAAGCGAGTGCGTCACACCGCTGCCATCGCCGATGACGAACAGCCCCGGCACACAGGTCTCCAAGTGCTCGTCGATGGCGACCTCCATGTTGTAGAACTTGACCTCCACACCGTAGAGCAGCGTGTCGGGGTTCGCGGTGCCGGGCGCGATCTTGTCGAGCGCGTAAATCATTTCGATGATGCCGTCGAGAATGCGCTTGGGCATTACAAGGCTCAGGTCGCCTGGCGTTGCCTTGAGCGTCGGCGTGATGAAGAACGACTTGCTCAGGCGCTTGGGCGTGGAACGGTGGCCGCGGATCAGGTCGCCGAACTGCTGCACGATCACGCCGCCGCCCAGCATGTTGGAAAGCCGCGCGATGCTCTCGCCGTAGCCGTTGCTGTCCTTGAAGGGCTCGGTGAAGTGCTTCGAGACCAGCAGCGCAAAGTTGGTGTTGTCAGTCTGCTTCGCCGGGTCCTCATAGCTGTGTCCGTTCACGGTCACGATGCCGTTCGTGTTCTCGGTCACGACCGCGCCGCGCGGGTTCATGCAGAACGTGCGCACGAGGTCCTGATATTTCTCGGTCTTGTAGACGATTTTGCTCTCATACACCTCGTCTGTGATGTGCTTGAACACGTCCGCGGGCAGCTCGACGCGCACGCCGAGGTCCACACGGTTGGAGCGCGTGGGGATATCCAGCTCGGCGCAGACCTGCTCCATCCACTTGCTGCCGCTGCGGCCCACGGAGATGATGCAGTAGGGCGCGGTATATTCCTCGCCCTCCTCGGTCACGACCACGAACGCCTCGCCCTCCTTGCGCACGGAGGCGATGGGCGTGCGGAAAAAGAACTCGACCTTCTGCCGCAGCTCCGCGTACAGGTTGCTCAGCACCTCATAGTTGATGTCGGTGCCGAGGTGGCGCACGGAGGCGTCGAGCAGGTGGAGGTTGTTTTGCAGGCACAACGTCTTGAGCGAGGTGCTGGCGGTGGTGTAGAGCTTGGTCTTGCTCCCGCCGTAGGCGGCGTTGATGTCGTCCACGTAGCGCATCAGCTCCAGCGCCTCGTCCTTGCCGATGTACTCGTGCAGCGTTCCGCCAAAGGCGTTTGTAATGTTGTACTTGCCGTCGGAAAACGCGCCCGCGCCGCCAAAGCCGTTCATGATCGCGCAGGTCGGGCAGTGGATACAGCCGGTGACCTTTTTCCCGTCGATTGGGCACCTGCGCGTCTCCAGCTCGCCGCCGCGCTCAAAAACAGCGATTTTCATCCCCGGCTTCTTGTGGCACAGCTCGTAGGCGGAAAAGATGCCGCCCGGACCTGCGCCGATTATGATAATGTCGTATTGCTTCACGGCACGCACCTCTCTTATTTTAATGCAAAACGATAGTAACACAAAAAAAGAACCGCCGCAACAGAAAAAAACAAAGACCGTCCCGTTCCCGGTCGGTCTTTGTCTCCTGTATTTATGCAATCAGTCGGTAAATGCGCTCTTCGGCGTGGAAAAGCCGTCGTAGTCGATTGCAAAACCCTTTTGATACTTTATGGTCAGGTACATGTCGCCCTCGCCGTCGTTGAGCTTGTAGTAGCAGAACCCGTCCGCGTCAAAGCGGTCCGTCAACTCGATGACCTGATCGCGGTAATAGAGCCATACCGTACCATCCGCCTTGTACTCAACGTCGGGATGCGAGCCGTCGAATTCCTCCATCATTTCTTCCGGCGTCAGCGGGCGCTCGTTGCCAAACTGGTCGATTTCGATGCCGCCTCCGCCGCCGATCTCCTGCATCTCGCCGTTTTCATCCTCGCGGTACAGCGTATACTGCCCGTTCTCCGCCTCCATGACCACATCGACCTGCTCGCCGCGAAGCCAGATCTGCACCGTGCGCCGGATGCCGCCTACGTCCGCTGCGTAGGCAACGCTGGCGAGCGCCAGCACCATGACCGCCGCCGCGCACACCGCGGCAAGCCTGCTGATATAGATCTTATGTGACTTGTTCATTGTTTTGACCTCCTCAAGACATTTTTCGGAGGCATGAAGCGTCGAAAACGTTCTCTGGTATCTCTCCCTATTCGTCATCGTCCCATTCCTCCTTCAGCATGTTTTTCAAGAGCATCCGTCCTCTGTTCAACTGGCTTTTGACCGTACCCTCGCGGCTGTGTAGAATGCCCGCGATCTCGCCGACGCTGTAATCCTCGTAGTAAAACAGGTGGATCACGACGCGGTACTTGTCCGGCAGGCGCATCACCGCCTCGAAAAGCCCACGGTCCTCCGGCGTTTCGAAGGGCAGCTCGTCCATGTAGTCCTCCCAAGCAACGCGGTTTTTGTGCCAGAAGGAGGAAGAAATGTCCTTTGCCCGGTTGACCGCGACACGGATCAGCCATGCGCGGATATGTTCCTCGCTCTCATAGTCCATATTCAGCGTATGGTACTTGAGAAACGTGTCCTGCACCGTGTCATCCGCGTCCGCCCGGTTCCGGCACACGCTGAACGCAGCCGAAAAGACGCGGTCAGCGAATTTTTGAAATGCTTCGTCCAGTGACAGCCTCATTGAAATGCTCCCTGTGTTTGTTTTGAAGGTCCCTTCACCTACCATACGATCGGCACGTGCAAAAGGTTGCACAAAGAAAAAAGTTTCTGAACAGCAAAAAAGAGAACGTCTTGCGACATTCTCTTCCTTGTGTTGGCGCTACCTATCTTTCCGGACCGTCTCCAGTCAAGTATTGTCGGCAGAAGCGAGCTTAACTTCCGTGTTCGGAATGGGAACGGGTGGACCCTCGCTCTAATCAGCACCAACTGATTATTGCAACTGACCTGCGTCAGAAACAATCATAATGAATTTGTCTATCTCTACGCCTCGCGGAATAAACGTGGTGACCCGTACCGGATTCGAACCGATGTTAACGGCGTGAGAGGCCGCTG
>SVKP01000048.1 GCA_015068395.1 Oscillospiraceae bacterium | reverse complement strand
ATTAGCATTATTTCCCGACTCGACTGTATTTGTTTCAATTAATGGAACACTTGGCAAAACCGCATTTTATAACGGTGAACCCGTTATATTGGGGAAAAGCGCATGCTATGTTAATGTAAATGAGCGGTTGAATAAGTTTTTTCTAAGGTATTTTTTCACCTCAAAAGAGTTTATCGATTATGCAAATTCGATGGCAACAGGAAGCACAATAAAAAATTTGGGATTGAAAGCCATGAGAAATCTAATTCTGAATTTGCCTAGCGTATCCGAGCAAGTAGAGATTGTCCAGATTCTTGATAGAATTATGGATGCTGAGCAACAGGCCAAATCCGCCGCCGAGCAGGTCATCTCCCAAATCGACACCATGAAAAAAGCCATCCTCGCCCGCGCCTTCCGCGGCGAGCTTGGGACGAATGACCCGACGGAGGAAAGCGCGGAGGGGATACTCAGTGTCAAATAGAACTATTAGAAAGTGGGTGCAAGGTGTAAAATGAATATACTCGTGATTGGAAATGGATTTGATAAGGCACATGGGTTACCAACGGGATATGATAATTTCTTGGATTTTTTGAAAGTGTTGCATACTCATATTGCCTACCCAAGTGATCTCCCTGGGTATCGTAAATTGGTGGATCGGTCAAAACTTTGCGAAGAGAACGATAGCTTTAGGGATTTTTGCCTAAAATGTATGAATGATGCCGAAATTAAATCAGATAAGCGATTGTCCGAATTGCTGAGCCTTATGTCAGAAAATATTTGGGTTGAGTATTTTTGCGCTTTAAGAATTCCTAAGCGAAACTGGGTTGGTTGTGAAGGAAATTTGAAAGAGGTTATTCAAGCAATCGATCCTGAGAATAGCAAAGATTCTCAGTACGCGATGATAAGGCATTCATTTGATGCCGCGTTAGAAAAAGCAGATATCAATGGTACTTTAAGAAAGTCAAATGATCTTTCCCTAACAATTGAAAAGCTTTTGGAAGATTTAGCTCGCTTTACTCGTTGCTTGGAGATATATTTATGCCTTTGCTTGGAGTTTGTACCTATATCAAAAAGGCTTAATGTAATTTCTGAAATCGGGGACATTGATGCTGTTCTCTCATTTAATTATACTGATACATTTGAAAAAGTATATGCGCCATCGCTTTCAAAGGTGCCAAAATACTGCTACGTACATGGAAAAGCAGATTTGCAGCACAATTGGAAACAAACGAATATGGTGCTAGGTATTGATGAATACTTGGATGAGGAACTACGAAACGTGCGAGTAAACTTTATTGGATTCAAGAAATACTATCAAAGGATTTTTAAGCAGACAAGCTACGATTATACAAAGTGGTTAGATGAGCGGGAGGAAAAGAACATCTTTTTTATAGGTCACTCGTTGGACATTACAGACAGAGATATTTTGCGCGACATAATCCTTGAAGAACCGTTTAATAACCTTGAAAAAAAGATGCATGAGGATGATATTCACACAACAATTTTTTATCACTCTAAGCAATCAAACGCTAGCCAAATTGAGAATTTAGTAAGAGTTTTAGAATATGACAAATTGAATGCGCTAGCAAGAGGTACAGATCGAACTCGGAGTTTATGTTTCAAAGAGCTTTGTTAATTGTGTGGGTACAAAATTGTCTTTATCTAAACCGTCCTCAGTCAGACTTGAAGAATAGGTTGAAATGATCAGCTGAACTTCGGTATGATTACGAAATAAAAAACAGTAGGTGAGATTATGAAATGCCAAACGACAGACATCGAAATACAGACGTTGGTAGGAAGAATTCAAGATAAAGATATAGATTTGCAGCCGAGTTTCCAAAGAGGTGAGATATGGTCACCACAGAAGAAAAAGAAGCTTATTGATTCAATTTTGCGGGGTTGGAGAATACCGCCTATTCATGTTGTCGAGAGTCATGACAATGTGGACGAAGTTCTTGATGGGCAACAAAGGCTGGCAACCATTAGAGATTTTTATGATAACAAAATTCCCATAGATGGGACGATTGAACCATATTCAGGTGAAATATCAGCATTGAATGGTATGTTCTATAAGGACTTACCTGTTGGATGGCAACGGCAATTTCGCAAGTATCCTATTAGTGTTGTTCGTTTAACCGAATATGAGCCGGAAGAGCCTGCTGAGCTTTTCTACAGGTTAAATCAACCATCTGCATTAACCTCTGCGGAGCAAAGAAATGCATACATTGGAGAAACAAGAAATCAGGTGAAATGTCTATCTGATTACTTTTCTTCTTTAGGTGCAAATAAAGAAAAAATTGGCTTTTCCAACTCCAGATTAGCCTATGACGAAATTATTTCAAAGTTTTGTTATGTCGTGGAGATTGGAACACTGAGTAGAAAAATAACATCTAATGACATATCAAAAAAATATCGCGAGAACGAACCATTTTCTAAAGATTGCATTGATACTGTATCAAAAACGCTAAAGAGCTTTATGGATAGTATCAGTACATTTGATGATTTCAAATTCTCCTTTAATAAAGCTACACTATTTAGCTGGCTAATCTATATTCGCCAACATTTGAGTGTGGGATCGGAACAGCTTATTTATGTCATTGCTAATTTTGAATATTGTAGATCCATAATAAAGGGAAAATATAAAACTGTTGGCGGCGAATATGAAACCTGTTTCTTGCGTTTACAGAAAGATCTACCTTTTTTGGAAATTATGCTAAACACGTTTAACCAACGATCCAGCATGGGCAGCACGGATGCGTTGTCGATAATTTATAGGGATATTATTATTGCGCTTTTTAGTGATTCCGTTCTTTTGGGAAAATCACAGCTTCTTCAGTCCGCTATTGGAAAATTTACAGAAAGAGAGAGCATGAATTATGTCTTAGAATCTCTCACTGAACAGTATGGATGGGGTGAGAAGTTTTAATGAGAAAGGCAGAAGTGCCGGATGTCTGGAGACATATATATAGCAGAGCACAAAACAATCCTGTTCTTTCTATTAATCTTAACGGGTTAAATAATTTGGGGGAGATTCAAACTTCGCCGGAAATTGTAGCTATTTGCGGATTAAATGGCGTAGGTAAAAGCACGATTATCTCTGCAATTAAAGATGTAATTGGCCTACCACTATCGGCGCAAGATCAACGGCGAATAAATGGGCATACTGTTTCTGGTCAGGCAATGATTAATGGTCAGGCAATAAACTGCTCCAACGAAGAAACGAAAAGGTTTTTCGACAAAGAGTTTCCAGAAGGACGGGTTACTTATCTTGACTGCATTGAGAGTATCAATATTCAGAACTACATAATCGGACAAACCAATTTTGATGAGCTAATTGAACAGTTTGAACCTCGTGAATTAACGGGAAATGAAATTCGAGATATCAGCTACATTGTTGGTAAGGATTATGAGGCTTGCACCATTTGGGAATTAGAGGATATAGATGGGCGAGACGCCTCTATCCCATTTTTTAGGGTAAGCTTAGCGGGCGTACAATATGATTCTGCTGGGATGGGTGCAGGAGAACACTTTCTTCTCTATTTATTTTGGAGCATAAGTAGTGCTCAGGCAGGAACACTTTTAATTATTGAAGAGCCGGAAACAAACATTGGCATTTCGTCACAAATAAACTTTGTGAACTATTTGGGGAGGCAGATCGAGAAGAAGAATCTAAAAGTAATATTGACAACGCATTCTCCATACATATTACAGTATATTCAAAATGACCATATAAGGATAGTGAGCCGTATGGGGGATAAAACCGCAATTATGATACCAGACGAAAGGCTTTCGGCCGAAAATATTTTGGGGGTCGATAATACCTTCGTCGGGACTATATTTGTAGAGGATCAAGTCGCATCTGACCTTTTGATGGCAATTCTTGTAGATAAGGCGCCTTATATACTAAAGAAATATACTGTTGATGTGGTCGGAGGAGAATCAAATATTACAAAGAGATTGGAATTCCCTCGAAGCGATAAAATTCGATATAATTTTATCGGTGTCTATGATGGAGATATGCGTTCAAGTTTTGATAAGAATGATTTTCAATGGAATTACTGTTTCCTTCCCGGAGAAAAACAAATTGAAGATGTGTTCCGAGATTATATAAAGGATGGCAGCAATCTTTCAAGATTTTGCTTGCATCTAAATATGGATGAAAACCGCATAATTACAATACTATCGTCATTAAGTGGCGAAGATTGTCATGACTGGTTTTTAGACTTGATGAAAGCACTTTCACTTTCAGGCAGAGACCTTGTTCTCGCTTTTTATAATCTTTTTATGCGAGATGAAAGTGATGTGGATGCATTTGTGAAAGAACTTCAAAGGTGCACAACCATATAACGAAAAACGTGGATTCCGAAACTGGATCCACGTTTTTCTTAAATACCCTTGACAAACTGCGTCCTCGCTCTCACGCCAGGGCCAGAAATACATGGTGTACGGCTCGTCCTCCGATGGGATGGTCAGCGAGATCTTCGCCAGCGGCTTGCCGTCGCGCCACGCTCTCGGCTCGTTTTTCAGCGCCTCGTAGATGGTGTACTGCATCCGTCTCGTCTCAAAGAGGTTGCGGATGAACAGTTCCTCGCCGGTGTTGGTGGTGAAGTGCCGCGCCTCCGGCTGTGGGAGCGCCACCGTTGGGAATACGCTCCAATCGTAGCTCGGCGTCGGGAGTTCGGGCAGCGGTTCGGGCGAAAATACATTGTTTTCCCACCTGAGCGTATTCTTGATCTCGTAGAGATACCCGTCGTCGCAGCGGATCACATCGCCTGCCTTGGGGACATACTTGCTGCCATCCGTGGGCAGCGTGACGATGCGGCTGCCGGTTTCCCGCCTCGGAGCTGGCGCTTCGCCCGTGTACGGCGCGTCGCTCTGCACCTGTACCGCCGAGCCGTCCCAGTAGACGTTGAAGCCGACTGCTTCGCCGGCGTCGCGGAGCTTTACATAGTTTGCGCCGCCGATGGCATAAGCTTCCATCTGGACCTGCTCCCCGTCAACATAGACTCGCTGTGTGCTGCGCTGAGCGGTTACGGTTTCACCCACGGCCTGCGCGCCTCCGAGCAGGGCTGCTCCCAGCAAAGCGCCGGTGAGCATTGCTGTCAGTGTCTTTCTCATATAGAGCACCTCCTTCTCTTTCGCTCTAATGAGTTATACGAAAAGAGGCGCCCGTTTTTCAACGACGCGGGATTACTTCGTTACCTGCACCGCTTGCACGCACCAACGCTGCGAGGCGTCGCCGGCGACGCAGGTGATGAGCGTGATGCGGTTGTCGCTTGTCTCGCGGATATAGCTCCAGTCGTCGTTGCGGATCGCCACGACGACCTGCACCTCATAGGTGCGCGTACCCTGCGAGGTCGTGTACTCAATGATGTCCCCGAGCTGGAGATCCTTGATGCTGCCGATCACATACTTCGCGCCGCGATTGTGGCCGCAGAAGCAGCAGTTGCCGTCCCAGACGGAGGTGCCGGTGAAATGGCCGAGGCCCTTTTTCATGCTCTCCGTCGTTTCTCCCTCCCACGCATAATACTTGTTCACGCCGATGGCGGGGATGGAGATATAACCGATCGCGCCGTTTTCCAGCTTGAAGCTTTCGGTCAGCTGCGTGCAGACCGACTTGCTCGTGACCGTGATGCTGCTGTCATTCTGCGCGGTGGGCTGGGTATCGGGAAGCTCAGGCGCAACGCCTTCCGCGGTCCCCATCGTCGGCGCCGCGCCGCCGTTGGCTTCGCCCCCGACATACTCCTGCAAGCCGGGCAGCGGCGTCCGCTCCATCACGCCGGTCTGCGTTGTGCTGAACTGGCCGTATTCCAGCTCCTGCCCCTGATAGTCCACGACGTTCGCGCCGCCATAGTTGTACTGCGATCCATAGACGTCCTCATAGGATGTGGACTGGTAATAGCCGTCGTCCTCGTCGGAGTCGTCGAACGTGTAATCCGCGGCGTTTGCGCAGACGGAAAGCATGGTCCCCAGCGCGAGAACCAGTGCAAAGAGTCTCATTTTCTTATTCAAGCTGTACCTCCTCAAATGTTTTCAAATTGAATTCATGCCAGTCGCCCGGGCTGTCGCTGCGCACATCGTAGCAATAGCCCTTGCCCTTATAGATCACTGTGAACGCTCTGCCCTTGATCTTTTTGGCAAGCGGGCGGCGGATCTCCACCGCGACATTGCCTTCAGGATCAACGTTGAGGTCGGTGATGTCGATGCTCAGCTCGCCGTCCACGCGATATTTTCGGACAAGCCTGTAATCGCGAGGCTTTGTGCCGGGGACGTAAACATAGACGTTCTTTCTGTGCAACCAAAGCCAAGCCGCGCCGCCGAGCAGTGCAGCAACACCGAGAAAGCCTGCAAGCCCGCTCAGAAGTGAGGCGCTGTGCTGACCGCGGGACACGGCAGCGTCATCTTCCTCCCCGCCGACGACAGGCTCGATATGTTCGCCTGTGAAGACGACGGTGTATGTGATGCTCTCGATACCGGACGCCGAGACCTCTCCTCTATATTCCGCCGTCGTTACATAGCCGGTCGCCGCTCGATAGCTGCTGGAGCCCCGGTAAGTGGCGACCGCCTGATACTCGCACGGGAGCAGCTCCTCCCCGACAAGCCCCGTCGCCGTGACCTGCCATTCGACATTGGCGAGCTTGAGCGTCAACCCGTTTTTGACGGTCGTGCCCGGAACATAGGACATATCATTGGATGCAAGCCCGGATATGGTTTTTGTCTCCGACACGGTGCTGCTTCGCGTCTCATACCCGGCGGCCACGGTTTGCAGCGTCGTATGATCCAGCGCGAGCTCACCCGCGTATTCGCCGTCGTCATAGGCGATCGTGGGTGCGAGTTGTTCAAGGATGGCGGTCAAATCGTTTTTTGCGGTCTCAACGGTAACGGTTTCCGTGACCGTCTTGGTCAAGGTATAGGGGTTGTCCTCTTTTGTGGTATACGCCCAGGTGTAGCGATAGCCCTCATATTCAAAGGGCGCTTCCCGCAGAGCATCGGGGTCTGCGCTCGCGGGAAGAACATAGGTCTTTACGATGCGCTGCTGGCCGTTGATGTTCTCGCAGGTAAAGCTTTCGGGCACATCCGCCGCAAATGCCCCGACCGTAAGCGAGAAGGACAGGAGCAGGCACATTGCAAGACGTTTCAAATGCTTCATGGTTTTCTCCTACATCATTATAATTGTGCGGGAAACGGGCTGCGCGCCCGCTCCCCGCGCTGTGAGATTGCTCAGATGTTCTGGCGGATGATGCGGGTGATCGCGCCGATGGCGATGCCCTGCTTTTCATCGAGGCGCGTCACGGCGAAGCACACGTCGTCCTTTTTGCCGGGCGAGCGCGAATCATAGCACGAATGGGCGATGGCGTTGACGCCATTGTTCAGGTTGATGAAAACGACGCCCCCGCGTACATCCGTCACCTTGCCGACATAGCGGCCCTGCACGACGCACTTGCTCAGGCTGTCCGCGCCGGTGCTGCCGGACACGCTGCGAATATCCGCGTCGATGCGAAGATCCTCCACCTTTTCGCCGCTGATGCGAAGCACGCGGACGAGGACGCGGTCTCCGACATGATAGCGCTCGCGGGCGTTGCCGATCCACTCCCAGGACATGCCGGGCGCGCGGATGGCGCACTCGGCGCCGAACACCTCGACGCGCATGATCTTCTCCGCGACGGCAACGACGCGCGCCTGCACCACGCGGCCTTCATAGATCATGTGCTCGCCGAGGTCGTCAGTGTCTAAGTAGAAGGTCTGGCGCTTGCGGTACATCGCGTCCTTCCGGCTGGCGACCACGCTGCGGGATTCGTTCTCATAGCCCTTGATGACGAAATCCAGCTCCGAGCCGAGACGCGCGTTCAGGTTGCGGGTCACGCGGTCCATCAGCTCCTCATATTGAGAACCCGACACGCGCCTGTCATTGTAGAGCAGCATCTCCGAGTGCGGGATCACGACACGGAAGCCGTTGTAGCTCACGACCGCGACCGTCATGCCGGATTCCGTGCGTTCCACGCTGTCCAGCGTACCCGTCAGGACGCGGCGCATACGGTGGGCGTTCTGGATGTCGTGCCAGAGCGCCGCCTCGCGGTCCTTCTCAGACTGCACCTCGTCGTGCGCGTCGATGGTCAGGATGCGGTTGTCACGGCGAATGGCGGGCTTTCGCGCGGCACGACGCTTTTCGGGAGCGCGTTCAACAGGCTCGCTCTCCGCAGGCGCTTCCTCCGCGCCCTCCTCGTCGTCCATCAGAGCACGATCCGCGTCGCTCAGGCCGGTCGGCTCGCCGTCTTCCGCTTCCTGCGGCTTTTGCGGCGCGTCGGCTTCCTGTGCCGCCTCCGGTTCCTGCATTTTCTCCGCGTCGGCCAGCGTCAACGGCTCCTCACCGCCGCCGTTGAGCCCCATGGCGCTCACCTCATGCAGAAGCTCGTTGTAGTCGGTGCTTACCTGCGCCTCGCCGTCTGCGACGGGCTCTGCCGTGTCCGCGCTGTCTGTGCCGGCGTTGTCGTCGTCCTGAAGAAGCTCGGTTTCCGGGCTTTCCCCGCCGAAGCGCTTCCCATCGGCGTTTTCGGTCTTCTTTTCTCTCTCCTCGGCCGTATCGGCTTCCGAGGTATCGGGCAAGGCTGTGTTCTCACGCTCGACGGCGGTTTCGTCTGCCGCAGTTTCTGCCGTCGTGCCTTCGTCCGGCACGCTCGCGTCATTTTCTTTCAGTTCCTCGATAGGGGCAATCGTCTTCTTTCTCGGCATAAAAATTATCAATCCTCCTTCTTTTTCGGTCGAGATAATAAAGATTCCTTGGTTGTCGTAGTGACCCTCGGTTTTGGCGCGTCGTCCAGATTCAGCGGTTTTTCGTCCCGGCGCTTCTTCGCCTTGGGCTTTTCCGCTGCCTGCGGCTTGGGTTTTTGCGCAGGCGTAGACGCGTCATTCGGCTGCTGCTCGGTTTTGAGTGGTTCGCTTCGGGCAGCGGCCTTTTCCCCTGCTTTTTCCTTTTGGGTGCTTACGGGAGCAGAGCTTGGCAGCTTGCCAGTCTCTGCTGTCCGCGCAGGCGAAGGCTTTTCTCCCTCCGCAGGCGTTGGAGCAGTCTGAGCGGTTTCGTGCTCCCGCCACGCAGGTATGTGGGCGGAAGCCTTGCTCTGCCGCATCTTCCGGGACTCGGGATGCCGGCTGTAGTCAAATTTGTTCACCTCCAGTACGTTTTTTCCTCGAATGATGACAAGCGCTTTATCCAAATCAAGGCGAAGCACTTCGTCCATGGTGTAGAGCTTCCTTCTGCCGACGCCGCTGGTCTCGCGGTATTGCGGCGAGTAGTTGGAAACGCGCCATGTGTTGAGTTGCTTCGCCTTGCTGGTCACATTGATGCTGGCTTCGCCCGTGCGGTCGCTGATGAACTCCGCCGTCAGCGCGTCGGTGCAGCCGAGAAACAGCGTAATATCGCAGTTTCCGAGTATCTCCTGCCACTGGTTGAGCGGGTAGCGGTTCTGCAAGCCCGCGAGGTTCTGAAACACGCAGCTCATGCTGATGTTCCGGGACCGGATCACGCTGATCTTGCGGGAGAGGTCCGGGATCACGCCGCAAGCGCACAGCTCCTCGCCCAGCACATGCACGGGGACAGGGAGCGCGCCGCCCTCGCATTTCTGGTCCGCGTAGCGTACCAGCTTGATAAAGACAAACGACAAAAGCAGCGACGAGAGGAAATCAAATGTGCTGTCCTGATCGCTGGTGATGCAGAAGTACGCGCAGGGCTTCTTGCCCGGCAGCTCCAGATCGATCTCGTCGTGGCTCGTGATCTCACAAATGTCCCTGTTCTGGAACACCTGCAGCCGCGAGCCGAGGCCGATGATGACCCCGCCGCGGACGCTCTCGCTGGACTGCTTGAAGATGTTGTACGGTCCTTTTGCCGGATGCTCGTTGGGCAGATCCTCAAAAATCGAGTTCAGCTCCTTCTCCGAGCTCATGGACAGCAGCTTGTAGACCTCGCCGATGTTCCGATTCTCCGGCGCGAAATTGCGCTCGACGTACAAAACCAGCGCCTTGAGCAGATTCATTTCTGCATTGTCCCAAAAGTGGTCGCCCTTGCCGCTGCCCGTGTTCTTGATGATGACGTCGCAGAAGAGCTGCGCCATCAACTCCTGACCGCCGATCTCCGCAAGGCAGTTCCACGAGTCGGAGCTGCACGGCGTCACAAGGTCGAACTTCTTGACGACGTAGCCCTTGTCGCGCAGGTACTCGCTGGATTTCTCATAGAGCTCGCTCTTGGGGTCGCAGATGATGAGCGAGGTCATGGGCGTGCGCGAGGCGCATTGCAGGATCATGTTCATACAGAATGAGCGTGTTTTCTTGGAACCGCTGGCGCCGTAGACGGCGAGATTGCCGTTGAAGCGCGTCTTTTCGGGCAGGCACAGCACTTTTCCGTCAAGCTCACCGAGTATGATGCCGTGGTGCCGGCGCACGTCGGTCACGGCGTCGACCACGCCCTTCATTTCGCGCTTTGTCATAAAGCCCGCGGTGCCGTAGGTGCCTTTGTTGGAGTATTCAAAGTTCCTCGCGCGGTCATGGGTCCCGCCCTCGCTGTAGCCCATGCGCATGACCATGAGTATCAGGACGGCAAAGCCCCCAGCGCAGATGCCAAGCCCAATCAGTCCCGACGGGAACCGAAAAACCGCGCGCAGGCATGAAAAAAAGGCGGGATCGGGCAGCGTCGGCGAAGAACCGCCGTACAGCGTGCCACCCGCGTCCTGCCAGGATTGGTAGTTGAACACAAGCTGTCCGATCAGGCCGCTCCCGTAGAGCAGCGCGCAGAGCGCCACGGGAGCGGCTATGATGGTGCTAATCCACTTTTTCCAGTCGATAGATGTCGCTCCCTTCATAGCTTTCAAGATAGATCGGTGTGATCGTCATGCTCTCGCCGCAAACAGCGCGGATCGCCTCCACCTGAAAATCAAAGCAGAGAAGCGTCCCTTCCCTGCCTTCCCTCGTGAGCGCATTGCTAAAGCGCAGTATCCGCGGCATATCGCACAGATAGCCGAGAAGCACGGGATCACCGTTTTCGTCAAAGCCGTCGTTTTCGACGGAGGCGTCCGGCACGCGCGGAGAAAGCCCGTCGGTCAGCACCCGATCCAGCGTATCACGAATGCGTCGGTCACAAAGCGTTCGGAGCAGAACCTCGCCGGCGTGGTCGTTCGTCAGATAATAGAAGTGTCGGAACGCGCCGTTGAGAATGTCGTATTTGTGCTTTTGACGTTTGCCCCCCGTCATAAAAGCAGCCATGTGCTCCATGTTGTCGGACAGCATGAGCGCGGACACGTCCTTTTTCCCGCACCGGGCCGATAAGCGCGACTGGCAGAGTTCTTCATTGAGCAGCGTCTTCATCCGCAGTTCGGAGGCGGTATACCACCTCATCTCCACGTCACCCGTGTTATACACGGACAGCACCTCGTCGTCAGCGATCAACACGCCGGTCGAGCGTGAGCTTGTCACGTTCTTCCCCCTCGGCCCCACCGCCTTGACCTCGCGCGAGGTGTAGAAGGTCGGCCTGTCCAGGCTGACCTCGCCTCCCTGTTTCGGCAGCTGGAAAACATCCGGCTTTTCCCACGGCAGTATGGCGACACCGGCGTTGTGCATCGTCACAAGCACGCTTGATACATTGTGGAGCCGCAGCCGCCTTTTGACATCGTACTTTGGCGCGTTTGTCACAGCATTACCTGTAAAGAAAGGCAAGAGAGTCGGAAATTGGGAAAGCAACAATCGTTTGGCAGGGGCAGTCAGTCGATAGCCACGAAGCCCGTTCTTGACGTAGGAACGGATAAACCTCTCCTGCTTGAGATTTAGCAGCAGCTTTTCGTGGTAGGACGGAGAGCCGGTGAGCCGGTCTGCCTGTGTCGCGGGGAACTCACCCGTCATGGCGATCAGCGCCAGCAGCTCACCGCCAAAGGAGTCAGCGGGCGGGAGCGATTTGTCGATCTCGTTCATCGCTTTACCTCAGTTTTTCGCCCAAGGTGAATATACCTGGGGCGTTTTTTTGCCTTGCAGACAGGAAAGGAAACCTTTGTTTATGCGCTTTGAAAGCTGTTTTACGCCCATCCGGTTTTTTTCTTCGATTTTTGCTCAAAAACCGGATATGTTTTTTCCGTCGAAAAAGCGCAGCTTTCTATGCTGTTTCCGCCTTATCCCGCTCCGCGATCCAGCTCGGAAACCTCGACTTCTCCATAATGACAATGCGCGTACAGCACTCCTCGCCAAGCTCTATCGTGCTGTAGGAATCGCAGTAGAGCGCGCTGTCGTCCGTGAGAAGAAACGACGAGATCACGTCAAGATACCGCTTGAGCTCGGCGGAGTCCGTGTCGCGCACCGCTCTGTCCGGGAGTGCTCTGTCATAGACGCTGATGAAGCAGACGACGCACTGCTCATAGCGCGGGGGCGTGTTTTCCAGCGCATAGCGGTTCATGGCCGCCGTAAACGGCTCCATCAGAAACTCCATGCTTTTCCACTTCTCGCGCTTCGCCAAAAGCCCCGGCAGCTTGATCTCCATTACGCCGCCCTTTTCCCAAATGTCGACACCCTGCGCCTGCGCCGCGCTCTCAAGGTATTGATTTTGCGGCTTATTCGACACGGTGTAAACGAGATGCCGCAGCCGGCAGGCGATCTGCTCCCCCCTGAGCGCGGCGTCCGTGCTCAATACCTCAAAATTCTCCGGGTATTGCTGCACACCGCGCGTATTGAGCGAGTACAGCGTGTTGTTCAGCCGCGATATCTCGTCCAAAATGTCGATGATTCTCTTTGAAATGCCGGATTTATCCAAAAAAGCTCATTCTCCTTCCTCCTTCTGATAGTATTTGACCTGACCGTCCTCGGAAACGGTACAGTAGCCAACGATGTTGCCGCCGCCGAGCATTGCGATCTGCTCCTCCGATTCCACGACGACGATAAAAAGGGAGTCCTTCGCGTTCTTCTCCGCCAAAAGCTGGGAGACCAGCGCCTCCCTACCCTTTTCGACATAGGCGATCTCGTAGATCTCGTCGTCTGCAAGGAATATGACCTGCGCGGGAAAATTGCCGGCGGCGTGGAAGTCGACGCGGTCGATAAAGTCCACCAGCACCCAGAGCGCGGCGATCACCTTCTTGTCCTTCGCGTCCTCGTCCTCGCTCACCGCGTAACAATACGCGCCATCCTCGCGAATCCGTTTCTGACGTGCCAGATAGGATATTAGCCTGTCGACCTTATTCTCTTTCCCCGGGTGCATCCGCAGAAGCTGCCCGCGCGCCATACAGTGATAGGTGGAGAGATCCCGCAGGATGCTCAATGCCTCCCCGGAATAGATTTGACTTCGTGTTTTCAAGCTCAAAGCCTCCTAATGCGTAGTAATGCGTGTAATTTCCTCTCCGCGGCAGGCAAATACGCAGCAATACGCAGTAGCACGCATTACTGCGTATTACCTTGCCACGGAAAAAGGAATAATGCGTATTAAAGCGTGGTAATACGCCTTTCGGTGCGCTGACAGAGTGAAACAACGCTGTTTTTGCGCATTGATGCGTGATAATGCGTATTACAACGCCGCGCGCTCCTCTGCCGCGCGGTCCAGCAGTTCCTGCAGCTCGCGGCGGTCGGTGGTGATCATCTCCTTCTCCATCTGGCTGCACTTGATCTCCACGGTCACATTGTTGTTATTGGTGGAAATCAAACCGTTGCCGCGCTCAAAGTGCGTGATCTCCATGACTTCGGTATCCGAGAGGTGCAGGATGGATTGGACGCGCCGCGCTTCCTCATCCTCCAGATTGAGCAGGATCTTGGTCTTGCAGACATTGATGATGCCCTTGCCGTACTTGCCGTCCTCCAGGGAAAGAAAGTCGTTCATGTCCTGCGTCGCGCAGATCGCACTGCCGCCATAGCCGCGAATGATCTTGAAAATCTCCAGCACAAACTCGGCGGCGAGGCGGTTGCTGTTCGCGCCGATCAACTGCCAGCACTCGTCGATGAAGATGGCTTTTTCCTCGGTGCGGTTCTCCTTTGCCTTGTCCCAGACGTAGTCAAGCGCGACGAACATCCCCACAGTCAGAAGATCGCCGGACAGCTCGGATATATCGAGCACCGTGTATTTGTTATCCAGCGACACATTGGTTTGCTGATTAAACGTGCTGGCGGAGCCGTGGACAAGCCTGTTGGTGATGTTGGCGAGCCGTCGTGTCTCCGGGGACTCCATGAGCACCTCGTAGAGATCGCCCAGTACCGGCATGATGCGGTATTGCTCGGGGTCGACAGGGTTGATGAGCGAGCTGTTCTCATGCGTGATGCCGTGGTTTGCGTAGGTTCTAATCAGCTCCTCGTCCAAAAGCTGCCGCTCCTCGTGCGTCATATCGGGAATCAGGAGACTGAAAAAGATATGGAGCCGCTGTATCTTCGCGGCAAGCATGGATTTCTCAATGCCCGGGCCGTCCAGCAGCTCGTCGGCGGTCTTGTCCACCTTGCGGATCTCCATGACGTTGATGCAGTTGCTCGACGCCGGGGATATCTGAATAAATTCTCCGCCAATGCTCGTGCATGCGCGGTGGAACTCGTGGCCCTTGAGCGGCGCGATGATAAAGACCTGTATGCCCTTGCGCCGCATTCTCGTGGACATAAGCTGCAAGGTAAAGGTCTTTCCCGCGCCGCTGGTGCCAAGTACCGCGATATTTGCGTTCTTGTAGACGCGGGAATCGAAGATATCCACGATGATGAGGGAGTTGTTGTGCCGATTGACCCCGAGCAAAATACCGTTATCATCACACATCTCATAGCTGGTGAAGGGATAGCAGCTCGCAGCGCCCAGCGTCAGCACGTTCCGTTTTGACCGTTCAAACAGTCGATGCTCCAGCGATGCCAGAGGGAGCGCCGACAAAAAAGCCTGCTCCTCACAGAAGGAGCAGGGCTGCACATTCATATCCTGCGAGAGCAGGAGCTTTCGCATCTCGGCGCATTTCCACTCCAGATCCTCCACATTGTCCGCCGTTACGGTGATGAGGAGATTCAAATAGTAGAAATCCTCGTTGTTGCCGAGGCCGTCTTTGAGGAAATATCCGCTGCGGATCGCGCCTTCAAGGTCATCAAAATCCGTGTTCGTGTCGCTGGTCTCGCGTATCTTGCTGCGGTTGATGCGAAGCTGCTGTCCGAGTTTTCGTATCATGCGCTCCTTCGGCTGGCGCGTCAGGAACACGTCGAGGTCGATGCCGTCGCCGGCGTTGACCAGCAGCGAGAGCCACCCCGCCATGACCTGGGACTTGTAACCGTCAGACGGAACAAGCAGATAGGCATAGTAGGTGCCGTCCACACAGATGTATCTGCCGTGGGTGAAGTCAAGCGAGGAGGGCGCAAAGAACTCGTTTGCCGGTACGTTTTCCAGCGATCTGCCCGCGGCAAGGTAATCGCCGAGGACCCTCTTGACCTTTTCACGGAACGGCTGCTCGTCGCTTTCCCTGCGGCAGAGCACATGGTAAAGGATCTCCGCCATGGCTTCGTCCTCATCCTCATGGCTGATCACGCTGTTTCCGCACTGTCTGAGGTAGTTTGCCGCTGAGCGCGCCGCCGTTTGAAGCTGGGAAACGGCTTCCTGCTCTTCATTTCCCCGCCGCGTGCCGGGCAGCGGTTCATACTCAAAAATGAGAAAGAACCGTCGTGTGATAGCTTCACGGGAACCGAGCTGGTAAATGAGGCGCAAATAGTCCTCCTGAAGCATCCTGCAATGCGGGTCTGTCTCGTGTTCCAGCTCCCTGCGCACCGCGGTAACGTGGCGGTCTATGTCGGCGCGCTTGGTCAGTACCTTGAGCTGGATCTTGACCGGCGCGATCTTCAGGTAGCTGATAAAGCTGTAGATGATACTGCGCTGCTCCTGGGCGCTTCGCAGCAGGAAGTTGACGGGGATCACCTCTACGATTTTGACATAGCGGTGATCCCGCGTGTAAATGACGCCGTTCCTGATACGTTCGATTGGCACATAGTCCGCGAGCGCATTGAGCGGGCGGACCGTATCTTCCTTCGGCAGAAAGGTCTTGTGCTGCTCCATCTGGCGCTTTTTGACGTCTATTTGAACGCGCCTGCGGCTTTTGGGCGTTTCGTCCGGTAATTTGACCTTTTCACCCTTAGACCAGCTTGGAAGCATACTTTTCTTCCGCTTTCCGTCTGTCGTACCGTCGCTTTTGAGCTGCCTTCGGTTGCGTAACCAGCTCAAAAGCAGCAGGAAAAACGACGACAGGCTCTCACCCGATACGCCGATCAGGGCGAACAGCACCAACGGCAGCGCCGTGAGGCATAGGATGATGATGCGAGTCTGGAGCGAAAAGCTCAGATGCAGTACCGGCCAGCCGACCACTGTTCCAAGAATAGCGGCTTCAATGGCATTGCGCGTTTTCAGCATTCCGCCCATCAAAGTGCCTCCTTCTATAAAATTGGGCGGAATGATGTAAACATCGCGTTCTTCGTTTTTCATTGGTTTTCTCCTACATTCGGTCTTTGCGCTGCGGAGGGTGAGGCATGCGCTTTACGATGGTTTCATTGTAGGCGATCGTGCCATCCGGCGCATGATAGGGCTTGCGATCCACAGCGTCCTGCTCGTATTGCTTGTACCACGTCGCCCCGTCCGCCGTGACGACCTTCGTGTGCTCGCCCTCCGGCGCGTTGTACTTGGCGGCGTCGTACATGCAAAACTGAACGTCCTGATGTGTTCCCGCGGGGACCTCGACGCCGCTGATCCTGCCTCCGCCGATCTCGACGTTGTATAAGGCCGGCGAGCTTTCATCCTTCCCCATAGCGGTAATACCCATATAAGAGTTGAGCGCGTGCGAAGCCATCTCGCCGGTGATCGTGCCTGTGCTCTGGATATCACCGCGCGCGACGCGGCTGATGACCTCGTTGGCGAAGCCGCCGCCCTGAGAGAGCGACTTCATAAACATCGCGCCGCCGATGCCATAGCTCTTAAAGGAGTTGTGGACGGACGGAATCAGCCTACCGGCGGAGTGCGTGGTATGCGAGCCGTTATTGACCGTACTGCTTTGCGTAGAGGCGCGGCTGTACGACTTTGCACTCGACTGTTCGTTCGTCTGTGTTTTTACCACGGGGCCTGTCTGAATAACGGTTCCGTTCCCGCCTTGCAGCGTCTCCCGCTCAGTCGAGTACCCGTTCATCTGCTCCGAGCTGTTGACGGCAATGCTGTCTCCCCCCTCTGAAAGTGTGACATCCGACGCTGTCGGTGCAATCGGCGTGCTGTCTGGTGGGACAGAAGCCTGCTCCGCGCTCTCAACAGCGGCGACGCCCGCGGTCACTTCCGCAGCCGCGGTGTTCTGTGCCATTCCGACCTGCGGAGCGTCATACAGAATGATGGGAGGCTCGGCCTCGGTTTCCGATGCGGTCGCAGTTTTCGCGGCAATCGTAGTTGCTGCCGTACTCGCGGCGGCGTCCATCGGCGAAGCATCCCTCGGCTCGAAGTCTGTCCGCTCAGTATCAGTCCGCAGGATATCCGTCTGTGCGGGTTCCCGCGAAGGGGCATTGATTGGCGCAGGCTCATGCGGCACGGTCAAATCAACCGTCGCCGGAGTTGCGGTCACATCCGCCGAATCTGCGGCAAACACAGGTGCCTGCCCCGTTTGGTCGCTCAGGCGCGGCATCTCACCCAGCGAGGAGCTCTGCGCGGCAATGGGACCTTGCCCGTCATGTCTGACGCTCTGCGCGGTGTTCTGGGTGCTTTTCGCCGTATTCGACGCTTTGTGTGAGCTATGCGCGGATGTCGACGAGGAAGAAAACGCAGGAGAGTTGACCGTGGTATTGCTCGTCGCCGTCTTGACGGCGTTGTTCGCCGCCCGCCTGCTTGCCATGCCAACAAGCCCGCCCTTGAAGTAGCTTCCGATGCCGTTGCCTCCGGCGGCGCCGGAGTGATTGCCGCCCGAGGTGTGACCTCCGCCGCCCGTCACCATCTTGATGCCGCGCGTGGCAATCAGCGCCTCCGCCAAAAGCGAGCCGCCCGTGTGTCCCACGTTGAGACCGATGCCCTGCATAAAGCTGTCGATCTTCTGCGAGACCTTGAGAAAACCAACGGCGCAAAGGAACCAGATCAGCACGTTTCCTACGACCGCTTCTTTGCCGGACGCCGCCGCCTGCGCCTCCACCTCGCTTTCCGTGATGGCAGACGCAGGAGCAGCAAAAAGCGCCCCCATCAGGAGCGCCATACAGATTATCCTTATTATATGATTTGCTTGTTTCGTTTCGATCCCTCCGATCAGAGTGACAAGGGGTTAGCGATGAACGTCCCTACCATAGAGGTAAAGAGCTTCAAACACCACGCGTTCATCAGAAGCAGGAACATCTGACCCGCAAACATACGGCACCAGCTTTTGAATACATTTACCGTCGATTGCGACGCGCCGAGCGCAAACGCCACGGGAGCCGTGAACACAAGTACGCCCAGCAGCACATAGCGCTCCGCCGCCTCAAAGAGCAGCTTGATGTAGTTCCAAGCCAGTATCAGCAGCAGGATCAGGACGATCAGCGTCACCGCGCCGTTCGCGCATACGCCGATGATGGTCAGCATGACCGAGTTGAAGTCCGCAAAGCTCAATTCCGGCAGGGATGATGTGAGTATCCAGTCATAGGGCGTTCCGCCGATTTTCAGGGCGGCGTTAACGATGTCGTCGGAATAGTACGCGAGCAGAATGAACAGCACCGAACGCATACTCAGCTTGATCGGGTCCTCCGCCTCGTTGCCCGTACCAAACCCGAAATTTTTGAACAGGTTCCAGACCCACAGCAGCAGGATAATGCCGATTGCCAGAGCCACGAACACGTCATACATGGTCTTCGCGGCGGGAAAGTATCGCAGGAACACATCCATGTCGCAGCCAAGCGCGCCCAAAACTGATGTGTTGATCAAATCGAGGCCGTGCATGATCTGTTCCGCGATCCATTCAACGATGCCGTCTAAGATGCCCATAGGTTACGGCGTATACTTTCCGCCTGCAAAGAAGGGCGTGATATAAGCCATGATGAAGCCCAGGCCGTTCAATATCGCCCAGCTCACGATAATACGCTTCAGCCAGGAGCGCGACTCCTGCACGGTACGGTCAGAGCGCGAGAAGTTCATCAGCAGCAGAGCCACCGACGCGCATACGACCGCCGCTATGGTCGAGATGGTAACGATCTGCGAGTAGACGTCCTGCATGATGGCGCTGGCTTTCGTCCAAATGGTGTCTGCCGCAAAGGCAGGGACGGTAAGCGCGCCGGCAAATGAAACCGCGAGAAAAGCCGTACACAGCTTCTCGCCCACCACGATTCTCCGCTGACGCTTCAGCAGAGGGCTTTTTTGCTCTTTCAAACTTAGAATGACCTCCTTTTCATTGTTCCAAACACGAAAAAAGCGCTCGGAGCGAGCGCCTTTTCAACCCGTGGCAAAGAAAAAAGGACGCCGGCTGGCGTCCCGTCACGGTCGTATTTGATTTTGGATACAGTTTTGAGCATGCTTATCTTAACACAGCCGCCCCCCTATTGCAATGGCAAAACCCTGCCAATTTCCTGCCAATTCTCTGCCAATTTCCTGCCATGGGCAAAAAAGCAGTCCAATTTCGACTTACGGATGACGAGAAGAATATCTTGTACAAAATGGCGTTTCAAGCATACCGCGCCTTTTCACGTAAGATGTGCTTTCAGAGCTTTTATCAAGATGCCTCAGCATTAATCGCCGAGAATTATGAGGTTCAAGTTATTGATTTGCCATTCGATGATGATTCGGAATCTCTTTCCGTGCGTTTTGCCAGATTCATGTGCGGCGCATACAATGAAGAGGAGGGATACCGATATGAACCCGCTGGAGTTGACAACAACCATCACCGCCCTGGCGAACGCGATTGCCTGCAAGCTGAGCGTGGATCAGCTGAATTTGTTGGGTGTGATCCTGACACAGTTGGGCGATACAATCATCACAATTGCAACGCAGCGATCCATTTGCGAAAACAACTGACTATCTCCCGCGCCTTTGGGATACACTAACACAAAACTATACCGGAGACAAATGATGGAGTTCCTTCAAGTTGTCCTGACGGCGCTGCTGTCCGCGGCCGCCCTGTTTGTGATCGCAAAGCTCATGGGACACAAGCAGGTCGCGCAGCTTGACTTTTTCGACTATATTTCGGGCATCACCATCGGTTCCATTGCGTCGGAGCTCGCGACGGAGCTGGAAACCCCGTGGAAGCCGCTGATCGCCATGGCCGTCTACGGCGTCGTCGCAATCATTCTCAGTCTGGTCACAAGCAGGCTGCCCAAGAGCCGGAAGTATATCAACGGCACGCCCACCATTTTGATGGACAGCGGCAAGCTGTACCGCGAAAATATGAAAAAGGCCAAGCTCGACCTCAGCGAGTTCATGATGCTGTGCCGTCAGCTTGGCTACTTTGACCTGAACGACATTCAGACCGCCGTCTTTGAATATAACGGCAAGCTCTCCGTGCTCCCGGTCAGCGGCAAGCGCCCTGCAAATCCCGCCGATCTCGGCTTGACGCCGACGCAGGAGCATATCTGCACCGAGATCATCATGGACGGAAGGATTCTGGCGGAAAACCTCAAGCGGAGGGGGCTTGAGGAAAAATGGCTGCAAAAGCAACTGGACGCGCAGGGCTTTCACAGCGCGAAGGAGATTTTCCTCGGCGTCTGCGATGAAAACAACAACCTAACTCTGTTTGAAGGCAAATAAGCGTCAGCGCGTTCTGATCCGTCCGCAGGCGATCTTCTTTCCCGCGTTTCCCGACGGCTGTGAGGTAAAGTCGTCCGGCGCGGAATGGATGATGACCGTTCTGCCGACGATCTCGCGCACGGAGAAGCGGTCTGTCAGAAATACCTGGAACGCGTATCCGCAGTTTGAAAAAAGCGGCGGCATATCGCCCGCGTGCTCCGGGTGCGGGCAACCGTCTGGATCGTAGTGGCCCAGCGCGGCGGCAAAGGGATCTGCTGCGTCGCCCGCACATTCCTCGCCGCTGTGGATGTGAAAGCCAAAAACCTTCTCCCCGCACGGTTCCGCCCCTGCGGGCAGGCCGGATACTTCGGCGGCCACCAGAACGCCGGATCTGGTCTGGTAAAAGCGTACAATACCGGAAATGCCGGGATACCCGGCACTCCCCTCCATGATCGCCCAGGCGTTCGGCCTTCTTTGAAGCACCGAGACATATCCCGCAAACCGATGATTACCCTGCATCAGGCTCAACTCCTTGTTTTGTTCTCCTTGCAGGATATGCGTTTTTGCCGCGGCCGGTTCGCTGTTATCCTTTGATGTTGTTCTGCGCCGGGCCGGAGATCAGTTTGCCGCGGAAATCGAACCGCGAACCGTGGCACGGGCAGTCCCAGCTCTTCTCGTCCGGGTTCCACTCCAACTGGCAGCCCAAATGCGGACAGCGGATATCCACGGCGTGGACGGCACCGTCCTCATCCTTGTAAACGCCGGCTTTCTTCCCATGCAAAAACACAATGCCGCCGTGTCCACGCGGCAGTCTTGCCTCCTGGACGGCGGGAATTTGAAAAAGCTGCTTCGTCAAGCCCTTGATTGCGTGTCCGCTCTCTCCGGCGACGCCGCGCGCCGTCTCCGTGTCAAACCGGCCGGGCGCAAATGCCTCGGCATACGGGTTTTCCCTGCCGCAGATCATATCGCACAGCAGCATGGCGGAGACCATTGAACCCGTCATGCCCCACTTTCCAAAGCCGGTCGCCACGTACCAGTGCGGCCGGCTTTTCGCGTACTGCCCGATATAGGGCGCGCCGTCCGCCGCTATACAGTCCTGCGCCGACCAGTGCGCAACCTCGCGGCTGCCCGGAAACCACTCCGCCGCCCGAGCGCGGAGTTCCTCGTAGCGCCCACCCTCACGGTTTTCGCCCGTACGGTGTCCCCCGCCGCCCAGCAGAAGCAGGTCGCCGTATTTGCGGAAGGAATACCCGCCGCTGCCCGCGCCGATCCACATGCCGTCCGGGCACACCGCGTTTTCCAGCGCCAGCACATAGGAGCGCTCCTGATGCATGCGCGCAAAGTACAGCCCCGGAAAATTGACAAACGGATAGTGGCAGGCAAATACGACCCACTCCGTCCGCACCGTTCCGTTCGCGGTAAACAGCTTGTGGCCCGTGACGCGGCGCACCGGCGTGTTTTCGTAGACCGTCAATGGTTCGGAAAGCGCCTTCAAAAACTTGAGCGGATGGAACTGTGCCTGCCGCTCCACGCGCACCGCGCCCGCCACGCCGCCGGGGACGTCCGGCTCGCGGATAAACGATGCCGGAAGCCCCAGCCGTTTCTCTGCCTCCGCTTCCTGTTCAAGGCGCCTCACATCGTCGCCGTAGACATGGGCGCTTGTCTCCACAAAGTCGCAGTCGATGCCCTCCGAGCGGATCAGCTCCCGATAGGCTTCCACCGCGGCAAGGTTGGCGGCGGCGTACTGTTTCGCCCTGTCCACGCCCAGCGCCGCAATGAGCTTTCGCGCAAACAGAGCGTGCTGCGCGGTGATTTTCGCCGTCGTATTGCGGGTCTGTCCGCTTCCGATCCGGTTCGCCTCCAATACGACGACCTGCTTGCCCGCCTTTTGCAGCGCGGCGGCAGTCAGGATGCCCGCCATGCCCGCGCCGATCACCGCGACCTCCGTTTCCGCGTTTCCGTGCAGCGCGTCGCGCGGCGGAATGGCACAGGCCTTTGACCAAACTGATTCCATCACAGCCTCCCACAACAAGATTCTTCTTGCATATTTCCCCAGATGGGCGCAAAAATATGTGTGGTGATATGAATGAATCGACTGCAATACGAAAAGTCTCCCTACCTGCTCCAGCACGCGGAAAATCCCGTGGACTGGCGGCCGTGGGGAGTGGAGGCTTTTGAGGCTGCGCGCCGTGAGGACAAGCCGGTGTTTCTCAGCATCGGCTACTCGACCTGTCACTGGTGCCATGTGATGGCGCGCGAATCCTTTGAAAGCGAAGACGTCGCCGAAGCGCTCAACCGCGACTTTATTCCCGTCAAGGTCGACCGCGAGGAGCGTCCCGATGTGGACGCTGTCTACATGGAGGCGTGCCTTGCCATGAACGGCTCCGGAGGCTGGCCGCTGACGGTGCTGCTCACGCCGGAGCAAAAGCCGTTTTGGGCGGGAACGTATCTGCCCAAGGCGCAGCTTCTCTCCCTGCTCTCACAGGTCTCGGAGCTGTGGCGCGACAATCGTGACAGCGTTCTCTCCGCGGGCGAACAGATAACCAGGCATCTGCGCGAAGAAGCGCAGTTGCAGCCCGGCGCGCCCACGTGGGAACTGGTCAAAGCAGGCGTGGACAGTTTTGCACGCTCCTACGACGCGCAGTGGGGCGGCTTCGGCAGCGCGCCGAAGTTCCCGTCGGCGCACAACCTGCTGTTTTTGCTGCGCTATGCCAACGCGGCAGAGGACGCGCATGCGCGGGAAATGGCAGAGCGCACGCTCGAGTGCATGTACCGCGGCGGTATCTTCGACCACATCGGCGGCGGCTTCTCGCGCTACTCCACCGACCGGTGGTGGCTTGCGCCGCATTTTGAGAAGATGCTCTACGACAACGCGCTGCTCGTGCTCGCCTATACGGAAGCATGGCGGTATAGCAAGCTTTCGTGGCAGCGTTACGCCGCGAAGAGGACGCTGGATTACGTGCTGCGCGAACTGACCGATCCGGCAGGCGGATTTTATTGCGGGCAGGACGCCGACAGCGATGGCGTCGAGGGCAAGTACTACGTTTTCTCGCCGGACGAGCTGACGCAGGTATTGGGCGCGGACGCCGAGGCGTTCCGCAAGCGCTGCGGCGTTACGAAAAGTGGAAATTTCCACGGCAAAAACATCCCCAGTCTGATTGATACACCGGATTGGGAAACCGAAGCGCCGGAGGCGATTTTGCAGAAGCTGTACGACTTCCGCAAGGCGCGCACGACGCTCCACCGCGACGACAAGGTGCTCGCCGCGTGGAACGGACTGATGATCGCGGCTCTTGCCAGCGCGGGGCTGGTGTTCGACGAGCCGCGCTATACGCGCGCGGCGGAAAACGCGGCGGCGTTTATCCGCCGGCATATGACAGACGCGCAGGGACGACTTTTCTCCCGCTGGCGCGACGGCGAGGCGGCGCATCCCGGCAAGCTGGACGATCATGCGTTTCTCGCCTGGGGATTGCTGGAGCTCTACGGCGCGACCTTTGACCTGGGGTATCTGGAGGACGCATGCCGACTTGCCGGTCACCTTCTGGAGCGGTTCTTTGACGCGGAGCACGGCGGCTTCTACCCCTACGCCTCGGACGGCGAGCAACTGCTCACGCGCAAAAAGGACGCCTACGACGGCGCGATGCCGTCGGGCAACGCCGTCGCGGCGTTGGTGCTGTCCAGATTGGGACGGCTTACGGGTGAGCAAAAATGGCGGGACGCCGCGGCGCTGCAATTGCGGTATCTATCCGGCGCGGCGCAGGAATATCCGGCGGGACATGGCTTCGCGCTTCTTGCTTTGACCGAAGAGCTCCGGAGCACGGGAGAGCTTGTCTGCGCGTCGCAAAACACGCCTGAGGAACTGTTTTCTTTCCTGCGGAAAGGCGCGCAGGAAAGTCTTGCCGTTCTGGTCAAGACCGCATCAAATGCGCAGCGGCTTGCCGCGCTCGCGCCGTTTACCGCCGGCTATCCGGTTCCGGAGAACGGCGCAAGGTACTATTTATGCAAGGGCGGAAGCTGTCAGCGCGGGGTAGATACCATAGAAAAACTGGGTTCATTCGCGTAAGTGGCCGGGGCCAGTCGCACCAGTGTGCCACCCGTCCCCTTTCCGGCATACAATGTCCTGAGCCCTCGTGACAACGGGGCTCAGGGAGGAAATGCCTAATGGGAATTATCAGTTCCAACAAAGAGCTCAGCGCAACGCGCATTGATTGCAACGGCTCTTTTTAGGTGAGGCTGTCTTTGACGGCGGCCCCCGATATTTTGACCAATCCCACCGATATCGTCCTGGTTCTGGATCGCTCCGGGAGTATGGAGGGAAGTGCGCTGGCAAGCCTGAAGGCCGGCGCAAAGGCGTTCATCGACATTATTGATGAAGCGACCGACAGCGCCCACGACGGCCAGATCGGTTCCGGAAGCCGCATCGGTATCGTCAGCTTTGCCAGTACCTCCACGCAGGACACGCAGTTGATCACCTCAGTGAGCGACCTGAAAGCGGCGGTGGACGACCTGACCGCAGGCGGCAACACCAACCATGCCGACGCCTTTACCAAGGCGTCCGAGCTGCTGGAAGGGCCTTCGACCAACGCGCGCGTCATGGTGATGTTCACCGACGGCAACACCACCATCGGCCCCAACCCCAGTCCCATCGCCGCTGCGGCAAGAGCCGAGGGTGTGGTCATCTACGCCATCGGTTTGAACGGCACAGGCGGCGTGGACGTCTCCGCGCTGGAGGACTGGGCTTCCAAGCCAGCCTCCGCCTATGTGGCGATCACGCCGGACGAAGCGGAGCTGGAGGATCTGTTTGCCGACCTCGCCAGAAACATTTCCAAGCCCGGCGCGACGAACGTCGTGATCACCGATACGGTGTCGCCCTGCTTCCGCATCACCTCCGTGGTCATGCCGACCAAGGGATCGGCCAATCAACTCAACGATACCACGGTGCAGTGGCAGATCGATGAGCTGGGCGCCACGCAGAGCGAAGGCGCGGTGCTGGAGTTCAACGTCGAGCACGTCGGCCCCTGCTCCGGCACGGTCGCGGTGAACGAGTCCATCTCCTACAGCGACAACGAGGGCAACGAGGTGACATTCCCCTCTCCGGAGCTGGATGTGGAGTGCGACGTCATCGTGATCCCCGAGAGCTGCCCGGAGCCCGTGGAGCTTACAGTCGGCGGCTGCGAGGACACGGTGGAAGTGGATGCCGGGAATGTCGTCATGGATTCCCTCGGCTGCGTTTTGCAGCTGAGCTGCACACTGCAAAACGTCTGTCCCAACCGGCGGGTCGCTCTTGCGGCGATCCTCACCGAGGTGGACGATCAGGGCGTCGAGTACAAGCGCGGCATGAAGACCATGGTCATCCCCGCGCACACCGGCCCCGCCTGCAAGAACGTGAACGTTCGCTGCATCAACTTCGTTCTCCCGGAGAGTCTGGACGTCTCCGGCGCGGCAGACGCTATGTGCAACACGCGGAACTTCAAGGCGCGTTTTATCTCCAACTATATCGACAACGGCTTCGAATGCTGTAATCCGGTGCAGTAAGCCGCTGATTTGCCGCACATGGCATAAAGGACGCAAGAGCCACGTCTCGCAAAGCGGAGCGTGGCTCTTGCCAAATGAGCAGAGAGCAGAGAGGAGGGATCTCTATGGAATCTGCTACGATGGAATCTGTATCCATGAAAGCGCGCGTGCTTCAAGTCCGCGACTGCGATTTGCTGGTCTGTGACTGCTGTAACCGGCAAGAAGTGCTGGTGCATACGCCGGACGCCTGCCGTTTTCAAGTCGGAGATCAAATCTGCATCCGGTATAGCGGCATCATGACCATGAGCCTTCCGCCTCAGATCAGTGCAACCGATATTTCCAGAGGGTGCTGCTGTTAAAGATGTCAACACGCCGTTCGGCCGAAGCCGGACGGCGTGTTCATTATTGCAGTTCATTCAAATCAGCGGCGGGGATATCGTTTTCCAGATTGTCCCGTGCCAAATCCGTATCAATGACGGGATACACATCCGCAGGTATCGGGCGCTCCGTGTGAAACACCTTCATGTCTGCGCCTTCGGTTCCGCTGATAATTGGATTGGCGCGCTCTTTCCCGTGTTTGGCTTTCCCATGCAGCTCGGGTACGGGATCGACCTGATTACGGGGCTGCGTATGCGTCCACTCCGGACGCTTCATGCCCTGCTTTGCCATAGAATCACCTCATGGGCAGTTTGCCGAGATAATCGCAAAATATGCAGAAGGCTATGCGCGAAAGCAAAGCAAAAGGGGCGCAAGCTCTAGCATATCACCCTCGCTAGAATTCTTCTTGTTTCTCACATCTCTTCAAGCCGCGAATAAATCCGTTTTTTCTCTTGCGCGACACATTGCAAATCATCAGGCAAGTACCATGCTAGGTAGGCAAAGAAACGTGATAGTGCATGTCTGCTGTGCATTTGAAATGATGATAAATTCTTTTCAGAAAGGTGTTTTAACAGATCTTGACCGCGAGCAAATGGCTTTTCCGAAACCCATAAGAACGCTTCTTCCATTGCTTCGGGTTCACCGCTCAGAATCGCTCCATAATCAGGCGTAGTAGCATCATTGTATTTTCATTATACCATAATTTGGTACTTTTGCAATTGTCATATTCTCAGTGCACAATGCAGTGAATTCTGCGGCCCCAACGGCCGCTGGTGTTGTGTCCAGCGGCCGTTGGCCACTGCTATATGCTATATAGTAGATATTTTTCTCCTCTCCCACACTCAGGCAAACATTTCCCGGATTTTATTCCAGCCGGCAGCTCGTCTGGGTAGAACTGCTCCAGAATATCCATGCTTTCCTTTGCCGTATAGCCCCACAGCACATTACTGAGCGTTTCCACCGCTTTCTGGCGCTTGCGGAAGTATGACCTCTCGCTGATGTCGTGGATATGGGGCCGGAGCTGGTCTATGATCTCGTCTGTATTGACATATTCCTGCGGCGAAAGATACGTATAGTAGAGGATCCAGTAATATTCTTCGCCCCTTTTGTGCCTTGTGCGTACCAAATCAACGGAGGTTTTGAGCAAATTGATCATTTTGCTGCTGCGCTCGATACACCGCGCATGATCCTCCAGTCTGGTCCCTCTCAAATCGGCGCCGGCAACATACAGTGATTCAAGATACTCCTCCACGCTGCACTCATACTCCATCTGGAACTCGTTTTTCAGATAGGCGAGCGAGCTTTCCATGCTCCATGTAACGTCCCGATACCTTTTGAGCAGCTTCCATGTATTGTGATAGCGAGGATCGCTCGTCGGCTTTTTCTCACTCGAAGTCCTCATCTTCGCCCGCCCCCCTTCCGCGGGTCTCACAAACGTAGATCTCCCAAACGCTGGAGGGCTTGTCCGATCGGCAGCCGATCTCCATCGAAAAAGAAAGCTCACCGGGCCATGTGTCCCCATAATGCTGTAAGAACCTGATTTTGCTCTGCGGGCACCAAATGCAGGCATCGCAGTTATCATCGAGTATCTTGCAGATGTGCTTCAACGCGAACTCCTTCAGCGCGCCAATGTCGACCGACCACTGACCCACGACGTCCGTGTTTTCGCTGATGATGCAATCCAAGTCCTTTACGCCCGGCATATTGAACTTCATGCGGATCGGGCGGGAACCCTGATCCAGCTCCGTGCCGCAGATATCCAGCCACACGGAAATGGGATCCTCGACAAAAATCGAGAAATCCCGGTAGAATCGTTCAAACTGAATCGTGGAGATGTAGCCCTTGCGCTCCAATTTTTTCAGCGCCAGCAGGATATGCAGCTTGGAGCGTCCCCAGCGTTCAGAGAGACTCGACAGAGAAACCGTTTCGGGCAGCGTCATGTACAGGCCTGACAGCTCTTCATCTTCGTCCGGTTCGCCAAAAAGACTCGAAAGATCTTTGCTTTCGTTGAAAATGGAAAGGCATAGGTCCAGCATCATGTCCATCTCGGAATAATCTCCAAACTGGCGAAGCATGTCCCGCGTCTCATCCGATACCCGAAAGAAGCCATCCTCCCCGTCGTTACGGCAAATCGCGCCGTTTATGTTGTTCAGTCGCTCCCACTCGCAGATCCTAAAGCGGAAGTCCTCGCCGTCGTCGGTTATCTCATACTCGATCAGCCCAAGAGACTGCAAAAAGTCCATCTGGTCGTACACAATGTCCCGCATCCAGAATCTGAGCCTGCTTGACAGCTCGCCGATGTTGACGATGCTCTCCCCCGGCTGAAGCTCGGGTTCGTCATACTTCGCATAAAGCTCATCAGGCAGGAGAACGCTCGCGTAGGCACAGAGCGTGCAGTAGAGGGACAGGACATTTTCGCCCTTCTTGCTGACGCCGGGGTCGTCCAGCAGGCGCTCAACGATGTCGGCGCAAAGCGTCCTGCGCGGAAAGTCAACTCTCTGTTGAATAATCACCTGATAATTGCTCATTTTTTCCTCCATATCATTACATTTCGTGTTTATTTGCCGCATGCCATGTCGTAACCGGCCTGCATCGTGTAGAACTGCTCCATTGTCAGCGGCGCATTATAAAGCGTCGTCAACGTATAAGCCCTTACGTTGGCGACGCGCGTCGTGGTATTGTTGAGGCAGCTGAGTACATACTTGATGTGCTCATAGGTAAGCATAAGGAATCGCTTTCTGACCATGGCGACGGGGATATCGTCCCGGCAGATTCGGACAGTCGCCTTTGAGCCGCAGCATGCGTCTGTTATCAGCTCAACATAGCCGTCGATGATTTCGGCGTCGCATGGACGCTCCCGCAGCAGACGGTCATACTCGATGTTGAATTTGACCTGTTCTTTGAACCCATCCATCCAATCCATCCGATCCGGACAAGGTTGTCCCTGGCTCCGGTCCGGCAAGGAAAGGGGCTGGGGATAGATGGATAGATCAGTATCACTACATTCAGTATCATTCCTCTCAGTATCATTAGTGTCGCTTTTGGCGAAGTCTGGGCTTCTGTCCTGCCGAAGTCCAGACTTCGGTTTTTCAGAAGTCTGGGAGTCCGGAGGTCCAGACTTCGGTTTTCCAGAAGTCTTTTCAGGATCGGGGTTTTGCGGTTCCCGATCGGGTGTCGGCGGTCCGGCTGGCTCCGGCGGCAGGACAAAGTTCTTGACATAGATGATGGTCGGCCTGCCCAAGCCTTGCTTCTTGCGCTCGATCAGCCCGATGACGTCCAGTTCCTTAAACATTCTCACCAGCTTATCCTTTCCATAGCCGAGCATTGCCATCGCATCCTCAAGGGTAAAGAAGATATAGACCCTGCCCTGCCCGTCAAACCAGCCGTTCTCGGTTGACAGGCACATACGGTCAAGCAGCAGACCATACAGCACCTTTGCCTCCATGCTTAGCTTTCCAAATCGCCTGTCCGTAAAGAGTGCCTTTGGGATTCGATAGAAATTGAACTGGTCCGCCTCGCCGCCATAGAAGTATCGCAGTTGCAGCGGCATACTCTCGCCTCCTCGTAAAAACATAAAAGCGCCCCGGTGATTTTTTTCTCGTCACCGGGGCGCATATTGCCTGCCGTTTCGGCCATTTCGACTTTTCATTCCATTTGTTGACAGGCTTCCAGAATCTACACTATTCAAATCTCATTTGTGCTAAAAAGTTGCAAAAACGTAAATGTTCAGTGAGTCAAAAACGTCCTTGTTCAAATAAGCGTGCAGCTACTCCTTGTCCAACTTTTTTTGATGAATGACCTATCAATTTTGCTTTTTCGACATTATTCTGCAATTATTTCTTCTCAAATATTGAGGTTTTTCAAATAAGCGCGCTGCGATACATAGCTCCGGCTGATACCGAGCTTTGCCGCGATCTCGCGCTGGGTGCGCGGCATGTGTCCGCCGAGCCCGTAGCGAAGCGAAATGACCTCCTGCTCCCGCGGCGTGAGTATCTCGCGGACAAGCTTGCGAACACGGACGCAGTCCTCCTTGTCCTGAAGGTCGGCGTACATCGTGTCGTCCACGCCGACCACGTCAATGAGGTACAGCGAGTTCCCGTCCTTGTCCGTATCGATGGAGTCCGACAGGGATACTTCGTTCTGCGCCTTCTTGCGGGAACGGAAGTACATGAGTATCTCATTCTCGATGCACTTCGCCGCGTAGGTTGCAAGCCGGGTGTTCTTCTCTGGGCGGTAACTTGTTATGCCTTTGATTAGCCCTATCGTGCCGATTGAGAGCAGGTCGTCCTGCTCGCTCTCCTGCGTGTAGTATTTCTTTACGATGTGCGCCACGAGGCGAAGATTGTGCTCAATGAGGGTGTTGCGCGCCTCGACGTCCCCGTTTGCGCAGCGCTCCAGACAGGAGCGCTCCTCCGCCGCCGAAAGCGGTCTGGGAAACGAGCCGGTGTTGCCCGCAAGGTGCAGGGACAGCAGAAGACTGTGCGTCAGAAGGTAGATGGCTGCGGAAAGCATATTTTATCACTCCCTGCCCTACCCTATGCCGCGGCAGGAAGTCCCTATTACAGACGGCGCTTTTCGTCTCCTTGTCCGCCGCCGCGAAAAATCAGCCGCGGCCCGGTTCATGGAACAACAATGCCCTCCATTGATTGGATTCTTCTTCGGTCATCATGTACAGCAGCTCCGCTCTTGATTTTACGCCGTATTTTTCCTCCAGCTCCTTCAGGTAAGCCTCCGCCTCTTCCTTCGTGCCGCCGGTGACCGCTTTTCAAAATAGTTTTCCGCCATCCCTGCCCGAAACAGCCCTTGCTCCTTTCGGACAGCTGTTTCACTCTCGTCATACTGTTCAAGGGGCTTCCCGCGTAATCTGCGGGAGCCCCCGCGCAGTCACTTACAGGCGGAGCTCAGTCCGCGCCCTTTTCCCTGTCTTCCTTTCTGATGTGCTGCGTGAGCTGGATCGAGAAGCCGGACGGGGAGAACAACAGGCAGGAGCGGGCGGACGCGGATTCGACGATATGGTCGCCCTGCGGATTGGTAAAGCCGCGCGCCTTGAGGAATTCGTAGGCCTCGTCAAAGTCGCGGACGTTCATTCGCATGGTCGCGATGTCCTTCTCCGTGGGGATCTGCGCGACGTCCACGCAAAAGCCGTTTGCGTCCTTCATGCGAACGCTGGTAATACCCTTGTCGTCGACATTCTCGACCTCGTGGCGGCGCTCAAAGCCCAGTTCTTCAAAGAGCTTGATGACTTCGTCGGATTTGCCGGTGAGGATCATGGGGTTAAAGGTCGTGATCTGCATGGCTGTACCTCCTTCTCATTTTACACCGATGGTGTTTTAATCGTGGTCCTTGATGTGCTGGACCAGATTGATGGCAAAGCCGGACGGTGAGACCAGAACGGCGGATTTGGAGCTTTTGGTTTCCGTCGTGTTCTCGCCATAGATATTTTGGAAGCCGTGCTTTTGCAGCAGCTGATAGGCCGCGTCAAAGTCGTCCACATTCATGCGGATCGCCACCATGTCCCGCGGGAGCTCCATATCGGGCTGGGAAATGTCAAGATAAAAGCCGTTCGCGTCCTTCATGCGGATGCCTTCCACGTTCAGCTCGCCGATCCCCTTCGGGTTGTGGCGTTTCTCAAAGCCCAGCTCCTCAAAAAAGCCGGCGAGCGATGCTGCATCCTTCGTAATGATCTGCGGGTTGAAAGTAGTGATCTTCATGGTTCTGCCTCCTTAAAAAAGCTACATTTGTTACGCGGATGATACCGCGAGTAAACACGTCAGAATCTCAGCGTATCCAACCGCCGCGTCAGCTCGTCGATGCGCCTTACACAGCGCTCCACGGTCCGTTCGTCCGAATCGGTCAGTGAGCGCTTCTTGCGGAGCCTGCGGATCGTCCGCGAACAGCCCAGCAGCGACGCCTTTTCCGTCACCTCGTTGAGCCTCGCTTCGTCCTCCGTTCCGAGATAGCATTTGAGGAACGCGAGGAAAAAGCGCTTTGCCGTCTCATAGGAAAAGCCCATGAATTGCTCCACGACCGCCGGGTCGTCCTCGCCGAGCGCCACATAGAAGTAATACAGGTCGCTCAGCTCGATGATCGGGTGCCCTCTCGCGATTCGGTCCATGTCGATGAGCAGCGGCTCGCCGTTTTGCAAAAAAACGTTTCCCGTGTGGAAATCGCCGTGGACCAGCGTATCGGCGCTCGGCAGCGTATCCAGAAGCCCTTCGCACTTTTTCGCAAGCGCCGCATCCTCGCGGGCGATCCCGCCGCGGATATACTCCCGCGCGCGCTCCGCCGCGTCTGGAAACGCGTCGTCGCCCGCCGACACAGCGTGGATCGTGTGCGCCAGCTCCGCCATGATTTTCGCGTAGTTCTCCGCCTGTCCGGGTGAGCGTCCGATACACTTGGAGACCGTCTCCGAATTCACCAGCTCATACATCGCGCCGTAGCGGTCCCCGACGGATACGATCCCAAACGAGATCGCCGTGGGAACGCCGAGGATAAAGGCTTTGCGGCTGAGTGCAATCTCCCGCTCCACGTCGCGGTAGGTGTTGTTCTGGTTGAAAACCTTGATGACAAGCTCGTCGTCATAGCGGTACACGTCGCCCTTCGCGCCGCGTCCGAGGAGCTTGCAGCCGTCGACGGAGACCTCCCTGTACTTTTTGTAGCGCGCCTTGTCCGAGTCGAAGGTTCCCGGCCAGATGAAGTTGATGTGCTTGATGAACTCCTTGAACGCGCCGGTCCTGTTGAGGGAAAGCTCCACGGTCTCGGCGACACTGCGGTAGTACCAGCACTGCATGGCAGGATCGCTCTGGTTAAGGCTTTGCCACAGCTCCTCCCCGCGCTCGGAATAGACGCCCGCAAGCGAGCGGATGTTCGCGAGCTTATCCGCCAGCCAGAGCATCTTCACCCCGATATCCCGGCTGTTTTGCAGGGCGCGCAGGGAGTCCTCCTTGCGCCGTTTCCAGGTGGCGCTCTTTTCCTCGCCCGGATACGCCGCCTCCGACTCGGACGAGACCAGCTCCGCCACGCGTGCGCCGAAGCGCTTTTTTATCTCCTCAAGCGTCCCGTCGGTGTCCTCCACAATGTCGTGCAGAATGCCGGCGGTGATGATTTCCTGGTCGTCCGTCATGGTGGAGAGGATCTGCGCCACCTCCAGCGGATGCAGGATATAGGGCGAATTCCCGAATTTGCGCGTTTTCCCCTGGTGCATGACGGTCGCGTAGACGATCGCTTCCTCCAGAATATTCATCATGATACTGTTTCCCTCCCGGATACCGCTTCAATGCTGCAGCGCGCCATACGTGTGTTTACTTTCCGCCGTAATACTCGATCGAGATCTCATTTTCCTCAATCAGAACGGTATTCTGGTTCAGCGCTTTGATGACCTCGTCCGCCGCCCGGTACACAGTATCCTTGTCCGCGTCGTCAAAATAGCAGACCAGCGTATACTCGTGGGTAATATTACCCGCCTCGTCCGTCCACGCCCCTGTCGCGTCCTGAAGCGTATAGCCCTCAAAGTACTTCAGGCACACGGCGTCGACGATGTCGCGCGCCTCCTCCTGGCTGTGCTCCGGCTGATAGGTGTCCTTGTCGTTTGTTCCGACATACATTACGTACTGGGTACTCTTGCCCGTGTCCGCCGGTGTTTTTTTCGGCGCGTTGCCGTTTGACAGCAGCAGCACAACGCACACCGCCGAGCAGATAAGGCTCAGGATCGAAATGACGATCGCAAGATTTTCGTTCTTTTTCATTGTTTTCACTCCTCGTAGTTTTTTACCTCTTCGTTGATTCTGTTCCGGCATTTTTGACGGTTAAACCGTTCTGCCCTATATACGCGTGTTACCGAACTGTGCGGGACGCCGCCTCGGAGCAAAAAAGCGCACCGTAACCAACGGGGATAAACCCCGCTGGCACGACGCGCGATTAAGGAATTTGAGCAGTAAAAAGAGGCAGTCCTATGTCTGCTTGCCTGCTTTGTGATTGTACGCGGCTATCCATAAAATAAAAATTTCCCTTTTCTAGATTAATTAATTATAACAAAATACCCCCTGTATTGCAAGCCCTTACCAATGGCGGTCTTTGACTCATTTGTGTAGGATTTTTACGCACGCTCTGTTTTAGACTTGAGAAATGCTCCGGGATTTGCTATAATCCCATCATTCGGGCAAAAAGGAGTTAAAATCACCATGTTTATGGATTTCAGTGCCGATTGCCATGAGTGTTGAGAACGGTGAATGGATCATGCGGGGAATGGACTGGGACGACCCATACCGCATCCGCTCTTGGCGCGAGCTGGTAAGCTGGATCAATGAGGTTGGCTTCCTGCCGCTCTTTGCCAATGATATCAAGGGCTTCTCCGTCGAGGAACACGTCTCCCCCAACTTCTGGTGGACGGGCGACACGGAGCAGGACCCGTGGGAGTGGCGGGAGATCATCGCCCGCAGCCGTGAGGTCGCCTACGGCAAGTTTTTCCGTAAGAAAGCGGGGTTCATCAGCCTCGAATGGCTTCCCCGCTTTGCCAACTGCCGCCGCGACGGCTATGATTTTGATTCCCTCTACGACGAGGGGCTGGCGAATGCGCGCAGCAAACGGATCATGGACGTCTTCTCAGACGGTGACGGCGGCTGGAAGGACGATTCAGTCTTCTCCACTGAGCTCAAAAAGCTCGCGGGCTTCGGCAAGGACGGTGCAAAGAACTTCCCGGGCGTCATGACCGAGCTCCAGATGCAGCTCTACCTTGTCGTAATTGATTTCAAGCGCCGACAGAACAAGCGCGGCGGCGCGTACGGGATGCCGGTCTCGATCCTGCTCCCTCCCGAGGCGGTCTGGGGCTACGACGCCGTGACCGCGGCCTACGGTGAAGCGCCGGAGGAATCCGCGCGGCGCATTGCGGAGCAGATACAAAAGCACTGGCCAGATGCGGAAGAAACGGCGATTTGGCGGATGGTCAAGCCGCTGAAAAGCAATCATCCGGTCTGGATTGCATAAAGGCTCATAAGGATAACAAAAGCTGGCCCAGTCGACAATGTCAGCATGAACCAGCAATTGATAATATCCAGGCCTCATAGTAACGGAAGCATCACAGTTTCTTTTTCAACGTCAGAATGTTCTGTCCGTCTTTATACTCATAAGCAACTGCGTCCATGCTCTTCTTGACCATATAAATGCCGAGGCCGCCGATCTCGCGTTCATCCGCGGAAAGGGTGACGTCCGGGTCCTCTTTTGCCAGGGGATCGTACGGTACGCCATGGTCGATGAAGGTGACGGTCACGGAAGCCGGGTCCTGTTGCAGCTCCACGCGCACCGTGGCACTGCCAACCTCCGGGCTGTAGGCATAGTTTGCAATGTTGACAAACAGCTCCTCCACCGCGATCTCCAGCTGCATTTGCGCGCGCGGCGAACAATCGTACTTTTCCAGCTGGCCGTTTACGAACGCGAGCACCTCATCAAGATTCTCTGTTTTCGCTTCAATGGTCAGTTCCGCCATCTGTGCCTCCCCCTCCCAAATGCATTTTTCCTGTTTTGCAGTATTATAGCACACAAGGTTATTGAGATTCAAGAGAATCTCTTTTCATTCCACAGAAGTATGTGTCTGTCTTTTTTGCTTTACAAACCGGCGCAGTATGGTTTAAAATGTATTTGAAACAGCAGGCGGCAACGAAAATGGAAAAGGAGTTCTTCCGATGGATAAGAAAAAGGAGCTGATGCGCCAAAGCATCATACGCGATATGTCCGAGGGCGTAATGACCATCGGTTTTGACGGGATCATCACCTTCCTCAACCCCGCCGCGCTTGCCATTCTGGGCCGTGAGGAAAACGACCTGCTGGGCAAGCGCTTTGGCAGCTGCTTTTTTGACGATGAGAGAAACGACGGTTTTACACAGGCAATTCTTGACGCGGTCTATGACCGCGCAAGGGCGCACGAGGATATCGTGACGTACTTCACCGGCACGGAGACAAAACATCTGCGCATGATAACCGCCTTTTTGATGGATCGCGGCGAGACTGTCGGCGTGATCGTTGTGCTCAGCGACATGACGGAGCTCCATGAGCTGCGCGACGCGGTGAAGGCGATGGAGCGCATTCGTGCGCTCAACAGCCAGCTGGAGCTGCGCAACAAGCTTTTAAGCGAAACGTTCGGACGTTTCCTCTCCGACGAAATCGTGCAGCAGCTGCTCGAAACGCCGGACGGCCTCTCGCTTGGCGGAAAAAAACATACGCTGACCATTCTGATGAGCGATTTGCGCGGCTTCACCGCGATGAGCGAGCGCATGGACGCCGTCGACCTGATCTCCATGCTCAACCACTATCTTGGGGAAATGACCGATGTGATCCTGGGCCGCGGCGGCACGATCATCGAGTTCATCGGCGACGGTATTCTGGCAATTTTCGGCGCTCCCGTGCCGTCCGAGACCCATGCGGCCGACGCAGTCGCCGCGGCGGTGGAGATGGAGGCACATATGGAGGCGGTGAACGCCTGGAATGCCGAGCGGGGCTATCCTATGCTCGAAATGGGCATCGGTCTCAATACCGGCGAGGTCATCGTCGGCAACATCGGCTCGCTCAAGCGCACAAAGTACGGCGTCGTTGGAAGCCATGTCAATCTCTGCGGACGCATTGAGAGCTATACCGTGGGCGGGCAGGTTCTGGTTGCCCCGCTTACTCGAAAGCTTTGCCAGGCGGAGCTTGAGATCGCACAGGAGATGACCGTCTACCCCAAGGGCGTCAACGGCGAGCTGGTGCTTTCGCAGGTAACGGGCATCGGTGCGCCGTACAACGTAACGGCAAAAATGCAAACAGTAAAGCCGCAGGCCTTGGAGCAGCCGATCCCCGTGCGTTTCCATAAGCTGGAGGGCAAGCACGGCGGCGCAAGGTCTTATTACGGAGGCATCGTCGCCGTGGCGCACGACGGCGTGGTGCTGGACACAGAGACGGAGCTGGTCGTCTACGATAACATCCAGCTTGAGGCAGGCGGCAAGCTGTTTGCAAAGGTCACGGAAAAGACGGAAAACGGCTTTCTTATACATTTCACCTCCATACCGGCGGGTTACGAGGCGTGGCTCAAGAACCAGCGCAAATAACGGGAAAGAACAGGCTGTGAACAGGAAAAGGGCGAGGCACGGAGCCTCGCCTTTTTGCATACCGTATGTACGTCAGCTTGTCAGGATTCCTTCGGTTCGCTCTCCTCCGTCGGCTTTGCAGGCTCCCGCACTTTTTCGTCCTCCTCATCGTCGAGCAGGCGCAGCCCCGCCGTATCGGTGACAGGAAGCGAAAAAACGATTGCCTTTGCGGGGGTGCTCATCCCCGCCTTGAGCATGATCGACTGCATGATTCGGTCGCGCTGTTCGCTCTTGACCACGATGAACACCATGTCCTTTTCCGAGGCGAGCGAGATGCCGAGAAACTTTTCGGCGCGCTCCATTCCGGTTCCTCGCGCGTGGACGACTGTTCCGCCATACGCGCCCGCCTCGCGCGCAGCATCCATGACCGCCTCGTTGTAGCCCTGGTTGCTGATTACGATCAGAAGCTCCCGGTCTGTTCCCTTCATGACGCTCTCTTCTCCCCTCACAAAGTTTTGCCCGTCCGTCAGCAGCGCGAGCTCGCGCCGTCCGCCGATGCTGCTCATCGGAACCAGAAAGGCGATTCCCACGCCCGGTACGTCGATGCGGATACTCTGGCGAAGCGCGCGCTTCGCCTCCTTCCATTTTTCCGAGGTCACCACGGAGAAGATGACCGCCTTTTCCGACTGGTCCAGAAACAGCGCCGCGCGTTCGCCGGACACCGTTCCGTATCCGAGCGAAATAAAGTTGACGGCTATTCCCTTCTCCTGATAAAGCGCGATGAACTTGGGCAGCAGGCGGCGATCCGCGATGCTGGTCAAGAGATATAATTCACTCATGGTCAGCCTCCCGCTTACAACGCAATGATCTCATAGTCGTCAAGCCAGTCGAGCTTCTCCTCCGCCGCGGTAGCCGCCGCCAATCTCGCCGCGCCGCGCCGCTCCTGCATTCGATAGCTGACGCCGAGCAGCTGGATCGCGATCAGCGGCGTCATGGCAACCATTGCGACGACGCCGAAGGCGTCCGTCACCACGTCCCCGCCGACCGCGAGCGTCGCGCCCGTGGCAAGCGGAAGCAGAAACGTCGCCGTCATCGGGCCGCTCGCAACGCCGCCGGAGTCGAACGCGATGGCGGTAAAGATATCCGGCACAAAGAAGCTCATGGCGAGCGCCAGAAGGTATCCGGGCACGACGAAATACAACATGGACAGCCCCGTCAAAACCCGCAGCATCGCAAGCCCGATCGAGACCGAAACGCCGACGGACAGGCTTCTTTGAAGCGCCTTGCCCGTGATGGCGCCGCTGGTCAGGTCCTCGACCTGCTTCATCAGCACATAGATGGCAGGCTCCGCCTTGACGATGTAGTAGCCGATGAGCATGCCCACGGGGATGATGACCCAGCGGTACGAAAGCCCCGCAAGCGTCTCGCCCAGATAGGTGCCCGCCGGCATAAACCCGACGTTGACGCCCGTGAGGAACAGCACGAGCCCCACATAGGTGTACAGCAGTCCCACGCCGATGCGCAGCAGCGTCTTCCGCCCCAAATGCAGGCCTGAGACCTGAACGACGCCGAAAAACGTCATGATGGGCAGAAGCGCCTTCGCGATCTCTCCGAGATAGGTCGGCACCGCCTTTGTAAAGAGCGTGCGCAGCTCGACGGTGTCGGTGAAGTTCGGCACGACGACCGGGCTGTACGCCGCGCTGTCCACGCGGTAGATCAGGCTCAGCGCCAGCACCGCAAGCACCGGCCCCACCGAGCAGAGCGCAATCAGCCCGAAGCTGTCCCCCTGCGCCTTGGCGTCGCTACGGATCGCGGAGATGCCCACGCCGAAGGAGAGGATGAACGGCACGGTCATCGGCCCGGTCGTCACGCCGCCCGCGTCAAAGGCGACCGCGAGGAAGTCCCCCGGCGCGATAAACGCAAGCACCAGCACAGCGGCATAGAACACGAGCAGAAGCGTGCGCAGGCGGACGCCCAGCAGCATTCGCAGAAGCGCCAGCACCAGAAAGAGTCCCACGCCGCCCGCGACGGACAGGATCAGCACGCGGTTCGGGATCGACTGCACCTGCCCCGCGAGGACCTGAAGGTCCGGCTCCGAGACAGTGATGAGCGCGCCGAGCAAAAAGCCTGTGGACAGGATGACCGCAAGCCTTCGTGAGCGCGTGATGTAGCCGCCCACGCGCTCGCCCATCGGCTCCATGGCAAGCTCCGCGCCGAGTGTAAAGAACATCATGCCGACGACCAGCAGAACGCCGCCAAACAAAAATGCCAGCAGCACGCTGCTCGTCACCGGCGCGATCGTCATGGAAAGCGCCAGCACGATCGCAATGATCGGCAACACCGCGCTCAGGGCTTCATCCAGTTTTTCCCGCAATCTGCTGCGATACACGTCCCCCAGCCTCTCTTATAACGAAATTTGGCTGCCCGTCCGGCATTTGTGTTTGCCGGACAGGTCAAAGATCAGCGCTCCACCTTCGGCAGCGTGCCGCCATAGAACGCTTCGGCAAGCTTTGCAAGGTGGCCGGTATCCTCCGCGCCCATCGTCTCATACGTCGAGTGCATTGCCAGCTGCGCAAGGCCGATGTCCACGCCGCGGATCGAAAGCTGCGTGTTGGAGATGTTGCCCAGCGTGGAGCCGCCCGGCACGTCGGAGTGGTTCGCGTACTCCTGATACGGCACGCCGCAGCTCTGGCAGAGCTTCTTGAACACCGCCTCGGAAATGCCGTCGGTCATGTATTTCTGCCCCGCATGGTGCTTGAGCACGACGCCGCGGTTCATTCTGGGACGGTTGACCGGGTCGTACTTCCCTGCATAGTTCGGATGGAGCGCGTGCGCGTTGTCCGCGGAGAGCATGAAGCTGTTCGCGACCGCCGTGTCGAAGCCCTCGTCGTCCATGCCGAGCGCGCGGCAGATGCGGCGCGCCGTGGTGCGCAGGAACGTGGATTCCGCGCCCTGCATCGAGCGGCTGCCAACCTCCTCGTTGTCAAAGACGCAGTGGAGCGCGATGCTGTCCTTGGGCTCGGCGTCGACAAAGCCCGCGAACGAGCCATAGGCGCAGGCGAGGTCGTCCAGACGCGGCGCGGAGATGAATTCGTTGTTGCCGCCCCAGACCGTGGGCGCCATGCGGCAGGTCAGGAACAGGTCCATGCCGAGGATGTGCTCCGGCTCCGCGCCGGCAGCCTCCGAAAGCAGCTTCTTCCACGCGTCGGCGTCGGTCGCGCCGAGCAGCGGCAGAAGCTCGCTCTGGATCTTGATGCCGTCCTCCTTCTTGTCGCGGTCCAGATGGATCGCCAGCGAGGGGATCATCACCAGATCGCGGTCGAAGTACACCAGTTTGTGCACCAGCTTGTCACCCTCCTCCACGAGGACGCGCCCCGCGACGGAGAGCGGACGGTCGAACCAGGTGTGGCGGATCATGCCGCCGTAACCCTCCACATTCAGCCGCAGCAGGCCGTCCGACCAGAGCGCCGGGTCCGGCTTGAGCTTAAAGCTGGGCGAGTCGCTGTGCGAGGCGATGATGTGGAAGCCCTCCGCCTTGCCCGCGGGCAGCTTGAAAGAGATGATCGACGAGCCGCTGCGAATAACATAGTAGCTCTTGCCCGGGGTCAGGCTCCAGCGCTCAGACTCCGACAGCTCGGTAAAACCGGCGGCGTCCAGCCTCTTTTTGAGCGCCGCGACGGCGTGAAAGCAGCCGGGACTCTCCACCAGAAATTCCCGAAGCCCGGAGAGAACGTCTTTTTCCATTTTATATTCCTCCCAATCTATTCTTTGCTGATGAGCGCGATGCCCGGCGTATTGGTCAAATGCACCAAAGACGCGTAATTCACGTCAAATTCAAGCACGTCGCCCACATGGATCTGGTCCTTTACCTCCTCGACGTCGAGGATCGTGTGGTCGCCGGACGCGCCGATAATCTCGACGCCCGGCATGCGCGGCTTGAGATCGAAACAGTCACCGCAGTCGACCCGCCCGATGGCGAGCAGCGCGCGGCGGCGGATGCCGCGGTCAACGTAGTGCCCCTCGTGTCCGAAGGCGTCCACGCTCAGCTGTCCGACCGGGAAGCTGGGCTTGTCGCGGCACTCGACGACCTCTGCGCGGAGGGTGAACACGTCGCGGTGCAGGAAATCCGGCGCAAAGCCGGTGTTCGCGCTCCCAATCAGGCAGATTTCACCCAGGCGGAGGTTGTTGACGCGCCCGGGCATCATGCCCGAGAGCGTCATCTGCGCCGAGGTCGAGGCGCCGCCGCTGACGAACTCCAGCTCGCGTCCGATAGCGCGCTCCACGTCGACGGCAAGGCTCACAAGCCCCTGCATGTTGCGTCTGTCCGGCAGGATCGAGCCGTAACAGCCCAGATTCACGCCCACGCCCAGCAGGTGCAGGCGCTTCATTTTCTGCTCGACCTCGACCGCCGCGTCGACCAACTCCTCCGCGCTCCAAAAACCCTCGCGCAGGTCGCCCAGGTCGATCATCAGCAGCACGCCGTGCGTCTTTCCCTGCCGCTCCGCCTCCGCGTTGAGCGCGCGGAGCACGGTGATATCGCTTTGCAGGCTTGCGTCCGCAAGAGAGACGACGTCGGAAAGCTCGGAGAGCATCGGAACGCGCAGCAGGATCAGGGGTGTTTTCACGCCCTGCGCGCGCATTTTTTGCAGCTGGTCGACGCGAGAGGTCGCGAGGTAGGAAAAGCCCTGCCCGTCAAACACGGACACGACCTCCCTCCAGGCGTTCACTCCCTTGACGACGCCAATGACCCCGACAAAAGAATCCTGACAGCGCTCCCGGAGCGCTGTCAGGTTCTCCTTCAGCTTGCCGAGATCAACCTCCAACTGGGGATAGCGATCCCTTGCATTCATAGCTGAATCCCTTTCTTATGCCTTTTTCTTCTTGGCGAGACGGACGTTGTTCATGTCCGCGACCGTCAGGCCGATGTACGCCATCACGATGTTGACGATCGGCATGAGCCAGTTGAACAGGGCGTACGGACCGTAAGCGCCGCCGTTCGCCGTGGCGGACCACGCCTTCAGGCCGAGCGTACTGGTAATGTAAGCGCCGCAGGTATTCCACGGAACCAGTGCGGACGTGACCGTGCCGGAGCTTTCCAGCGCGTTGGAGAGGCATGCCGGATGCAGGCCCATCTTCTCATACTCCTCGGCATACATACGGCCGGGGATGATGATGGAAATGTACTGCTCGGGCATCGTGACGTTGGAGACCACACAGGTGATCTCGGTCGCGGTGACGAGGCCGGCAGGGCCCTTGACGAGCTTCTTGATCTGCTCGACGACGACCGCCATCATGCCCGTGCCCTCCATGATGCCGCCGAACATCATCGCAATGATGGTCAGAGAGATGGAGAACAGCATGCTCTCGATACCGCCGCGCTCAAGCAGGTTGTCGACCGCCTCGAGGCCGGTGGAGGCGTCGAGGGAGAAGCCGCCGTAGCTGGCAACCAGCAGGCTGCCGAGGCTGCAATTCTTCTGGAAGATCATGCCGAGGATGCCGCCGGAGAAGATGCCGAGCGTGATGCCGGGGATAGCGGGGACCTTCAGTGCGATCGCAACGATAACGATGATCGGCGGGAGGATCAGAAGCGGGCTGACCGTGAAGATGTCGGCAATCGCATCGCCGAGCGCAGCCGCCTGGCTCATGTCCGCATTGCCGCTGATACCGGAAAAGCCGAACGCCAGGAAGACGATCAGGCAGACCACATAGGTAACGCCGGTGGGCAGCATCATGAACTTGACGTGCGTCATGACGTCCGTGCCCGCCATGGCAGGCGCGAGATTGGTGGTATCGGACAGCGGGGACATCTTATCGCCGAAGTACGCGCCCGAGAGGACTGCGCCGACGGTGATGGCAGGGTTGAGGCCCATGCCGTAGGAAATACCGAGGAACGCGACGCCCATGGACGCCATCGTGCCCCAGGAGGTGCCGGTTGCAAGCGAGGTGATGGAGCAGATCAGCACGACGGCGAGCAGGAAGATCTTCGGGCTGAGGATCTTGAGGCCAAAGTAGATCATCGAGGGGACGACGCCCGCGTCGATCCACACACCGACGAGGATACCGACGATGGCAAGGATCAGGATCGACTGCAGCGCCTTATAGATGCCGTCGAGCATCATCTTTTCGAGGTCTTCCCACTTGAAGCCGATGCACATCGCCATGATGGCGGCGGCGCAGACGCCGAGGAACATCGGCGCGTGGACCTCGTCAACGCCCATAATCAGGGGGCTGTCAAACTCCAGAATGGAGCTTGCCATCAGCAGAATGGTTATCAGCAAAACGACCAGCGCATGCCAAAGCTTAGGTTTGGGGAAATTCTTTTTCTCTTCACTCATTGCTCTGTTTACCAACCTTTCTTAATTCGGATCAGCGATTTTTTGAGGTGAACTTTGTTTTACGGTAAATTCCGGCTGTTCCTTTTACGGGAGCCTGCCAAACGCCTGCATTACCACCCCTTTCCCAGAGACGATGGTAGCATAAGTGCAGGCATTTGGCAAGGCTTTTATGAATGGAACGGATGAATGCTATCAGAAATAATCAAGCTTACCAGCCGAGCTTGGTCATGGCGTCGTCCACCGCCTTGATGACGATGTCGACCTCCTCCTTGGTGGTGACCAGCGGCGGGATGAAGCGCAGGACGTTGCCGTTGGTGTTGTTGATGAGCACCTTGCTGTCCTTGAAGCAGAGGTCGACGACCGGCTGGCCGCTCTCCTTCTTGACCTGAATGCCGTTGAT
>SVKP01000047.1 GCA_015068395.1 Oscillospiraceae bacterium | reverse complement strand
CAAGGTGAGCGCCGCGGATAAGACCAAACGGCTCAGCGGCGTCACGTTTGAGATCCGCCGCATGGACGACGCGCTGGTCGATACCGTCACCACGGGCGACAATGGGCGCGTCCACGTCAATCTGGACGCCGGCGACTACTACGCGCTGGAAATCGAGGGCGTGAAGGGCTTTAAGGTCGATACGACCCCGCACTACTTTACCGTCAAGGACGGCGAAAACACGACGCTGACCGTCGCCAACACCCCGTACAGCGGAATCGAGATCCACAAGATCGACGCGAATACCGGAAAAGGCATCTACGGCGCCAAGTTCCTGCTCTACGATGCCGAGCAGCATCCTGTCGGCGAGTATGTCACGGATCAAAACGGATATATCTATATCGACGACCTGACCCGCGACGGCAAATACTTTATCCGGGAGCTGGAATGCGAGGGCTATAACGTGGATACGCAAATCAAAACTGTCATGGTGAAGGCGGGCGAGGTCATTCAGATCGAATGGAAGAACAGCTCGATCACGGGACAGATCCAGGTCTACAAGTACGCGGCGGAGTACAACCCCGTGACCTTTACGGCGGTAGGCTCGCCGCTTGCCGGCGCGGTCTTTGAGATCGTCGAGGTACGCAGCGGCAAGGTCGTGGACTATATCACGACCGACGCGCGCGGCGTCGCCGCTTCCAAGCCGCTGCCGCTGCGCCGCTATCAAGTGAAGGAGGTAACGGCGCCCGCCTACTGGCAGATCGACCCGACTGTGCATGACGTGACGCTCGAATATCCGAGCCAGATCATCAAGGTCTCGTCCTACGACAAGAGCGCGCAGCTCGGCGTCACGATCACCAAGCGCGGCAACGCGCAGGTGCAGGCCGGCGAGCAGATGCGCTACACGATCACGGTTGCGAACACCTCGAACGTGCCGCTGGAAAACTTCTTCTGGCATGACCGCATCCCGAGCGATGTGGCGACGGCCATGACGCTGACGACCGGCACATACAGCGCGCGGCTCACCTACCGCATTCTCTACAAGACCTCGGGCAACAGCTCGTATCAGGTGCTCGCGTCGAACCTTGTGACGACCAACAACTACTCGTTCTCGCTGGGTGCGATCCCGACGCAGGCCGGCGAGCGCGTGACCGACGTGTACTTTGACTTCGGCAAGGTGCCTGTCGGGTTCCAGAGCACCGCGTCCCCGACGCTCACCGTCTGCGTGGACGGCAACGCCGCGAACAACTACACGATGATCAATCGCGTGGAGACCGGCGGCAAGTACGGCGGGACGTGGGAGACTGCCACGGCAAGCTGGACGACGATCATCGTCAACCTCAACACGCCGCCGAAGCTCCCCAAGACGGGGTACTAAGGCAATATAAGAGCAGGGCAGGGAGCTTTCTTAACTCTCTGCCCTGCTTTTCAGCTATCTGAATCTTTGCTCGGGAACAACAGCTTGACAAACTCGGAAGGGGAATAGACGCTGACCGGCGAGCCGGCATAGTCTTTTGTGTTCCGCGTAACGATGCAATCGACCTCCGAGCGCGCGGCGCTTTCCATCATAACAGCATCCTCAAAGTCAGGACTGTTTGAGGTGATCGCCTTCCGGCAATCTATTGCCTGTGTGTCAATGAGCTCAAACAACGTGAACAGCTTGCCGACGATTACGCGTGCTTTCGCATCAGCGCCTTCCTGACCCGAGAAGAGGCGGCGCGCAAAATAGTGGATGTCCGTAGCTTCCTTAGCTGTGATACAGCCTGTCACTTGCTTATTCGCCGCCGCGCGAAAAATCACCTGCCCGTCCTCACACCACGGCTCCCGGCTCTGGAGCACGTCTACAATGACGTTCGTATCCAGCAAAGCCCTCATAAAGCGTCCGACCTTTCATTCATGGCCTCGTCGAAGGTCATTGTCGAGGGGAGAGCGCCAAAGAGCGATTCCGCAGTCTCTACGCGGTCTTGGAAGGGATTGGTCAATTTTGCAACCACACGACCATACTGTGTAATGAAAATATCTTCTTTTTCCGCAAGTTGGAGATATTTGCTGAGATTGGCTTTTAACTCTGTTGCCGTAATGGACATGACTCACACCTCCTTTTTGTTGTGCTATTATTATATACATTTCGTCCGATTATGTCAATACAATCGGACGAAATAACAAGATGATTTTGCTTGCAAATGAATAAATCTCTTGACGGCATGATATGAGCGTGATATATTTATATCATGTTCATATCATGCTAAAAGGAGGAGCTGGACATGACAAAGCACGAAGCGTATATGTACGGCTGGGTTTTCGGCAGGCTTGAAATGGCTCTGGAAAGTGTGAGGACATATGACCAAACAGGGTTCAAAATGGAGCAGGCAGCCAAGCGCCCCATGACGGGGAACGCTCTGATATTAGCTGCGGCAGCGCGAGAACATCTGCTCCGCGGAGAGTTGGACCGACAAATTGCGAGCGCGCTCAATGAGATATCGGCGGATGATCTGCCTGTTGAAGTTGAGCCAGTGGTATCAGCTGAATTACAGGGATCATGGATGCTCGGCAGGTATCAGGGAGTCACGGGAAAAATCAAATCATCATATGACATTGCCAGCAAGAGAAAGGAAAAAGGAATGTCTCAGGCTGAGCTTGCCAGACAGCTTGGAACGACGCAAGCGGCTGTCTCCCGATGGGAGAACGGAACGGTGCAGCCGAGTGAGGAAAGCCTTGGAAAGATAAGAGAGATTTTAGGCTGAACGTCAGGACTGCTTAGGAAGAAAGGAATCAAGCCGAAATGAATATAAAAGAGAATCTGAACCGGAAACCTGACTGGCTGGTGATCATGACAAAGAACGGAGCGATCTGCACGGTGTGCGGAAAACCTGACTATCCTTTTCTGAACGGCATCTGTCATTCGTTCACGAAGGGCCTGAAGGCGCACTATGGGCACCCGGAGTTTGAGCTTGTCATAGACTTAGAGCCAAGACAGATCATGGGTATCCTGAATAATCTTGGTTACATGGTCCGCGACGGGCGTAAGTTCCATGACGGAGAGACCGTTGATGGCGTCTGTGCCAGTATACCGAAGAAAATGACGGCGGGGAAGTGCTGAAAAGAATAACGGAACTAGAAAATAGGGCGGTCCGTTCCACCACGGATCGCCCTTGGTCTATCAATTTCGGTCTGTTAAGCGTTGCGGAGCATCGCCCGCGTCTTGACGCGGAGCTGCGTATAGTCGCGGTAGTCTTCCTTGTGAAAGCTGGTGCATTGGCCGGGATCGGCAAGCTCCAGCGCGCTTTCGATGCGCTTGAGGTCGATGGCGCAGACCATGCCGGTCTCCAAGTGCTGATGAACGGACAAGTACGCATCTTGAAGCGACGGGTCAGCCATCCTCGGGAAAAGCGTGCCGATGACGCCCTCAATTACGGCGATCTCGTCGGCGGTATAGCGCAAGGATTCGCTCATATTGTGGTTCCCTCCAGTTCACATAACAAACACTAGTGTTAGTATAGCAAAACGGTCATAGGGAGACAAGGAGGCAAATTTGACAAAAAACGACATGGAAAATCGTGGAATTGACGAAGCGGCATCCGTGGGGCGCGGCGCGTACAAGGCGGCGCGGCTCGCGAAAGCAGCCTCGAAAGGCGCGGCGGCGGGCGGTATCTGGGGCGCGGCCGCAGGCGCGGCGTGGGAAGGCCGCAAGCACATCGGCAAGCTGCTCGCGGCGACTGCTGTGCTGCTGATGCTGCCGGTGCTCTTTATCCTTATGCTGCCCGCGCTCATTTTCGGCGGGCTCACGTCGAGCAAGGCGGAGGGCGCGGAGCAGCCGGTGATCAACGACGGCGCCGCCATCGCGCAGCACATCACGGACACGACCTACGCCATCAATCAGGTACTCGGCGAGGGCATCGACGACGTGACGGCGCGTATCGCCGCGCATTTCGCGGAGACGGACGGCGACAACTACGAGATCGTCAACCCCTACGAGGGCAATCTTGTCAGCAACGCGAACATCTTTCTCGGCGAGTATTGCGCTGCGAAGAATACCGACTGGAAATCCATCTCCAAGGACGACCTCGAAAGGATACTGCGAGACGGAAAGGATCAGCTCTACGCCTTCACCTTCACGAGCGAGGAGCGCACGGTGGAGGCGGACGACCCCGAAACGCCCGACGTCGTGGAGACGAAGACCGAGAAATGGTACGTCTACACGATCTCCTACAACGGCGAGCAGTATTTCGCCGACGCCGTTTTTCACCTCAGCGATGAGCAAAAGGCGCTTGCGGACGACTACGCGCAGAACCTCAGCGTGTTTCTTGGCGACGGCGTGTTCCAGGGCATCTTCACGGATGAGGCGTCTGCGGGTATCCCCAGCCTCGGCGATGTTCGCTTTACGGACGGCGTTACCGAGGTCGTCTATTATAATCAGATGGACGAACGCTACGCGAACAAGCCCTACGGCACGGACGACGTCGGACACTACGGCTGCGGCCCCGCGTCTATGGCGATCGTGGTCTCCTCGCTCACAAGCGACATGGTTGACCCGGCGCAGATGGCGAAGTGGGCGTATGAGCATGGCTACTGGTGCAGCAAAAGCGGCTCGTACCGTTCTCTGATCCCCGGCGCGGCGAAGGCGTGGGGGCTGAACGTCGAGGGCTGCGGCAAAAACGAAGCCCAGCGCATCGTGGACGCGCTGAGCGAGGGCAAGCTGGTCGTCGCCATCATGAGTAAGGGCCATTTCACGGAACACGGGCATTTCATTGTCCTGCGCGGCGTCAAGGACGGCAAGATCATGGTCGCGGACCCCGCGAGCCGATCCCGCAGCGGACAGCTTTGGGAACTGAGCCTGATCGTCAAGGAGGCGAGCAGCAATACCTCGGACGGCGGCCCGTTCTGGATCATCGGACGGCAATAAAACAAACCCAAGACGCGGAAGATCGTATGATGATGCGGTCTTCCGCTCTTTTTTTGTAGTTCTTCAAAGAAATCAAGCATAAACCGCGAAGAGCGGAGACTATTGAATGGGAGGTTATGCAATGGTCACGATCACACAACAGCTCAGCAACTTTCTGTTCTCCTGTGACGGGAACTGGCGCAATACGCTCTTGATTCGCGACAGAACGCCCGGGAGTGGGTATATGATGACCGCCGACCGGGACGGTATGCCGCTTCTCATGGAAGTAAGTACGTTCAATCAGCTCACGGGTGAGTGCGTCGACCCGGCGGAGTGCTGCGGCGAACTGGCGCTTGACGTCTTTGAGAGCGTTTACGCCAAGTACCTGCTTTGGCGATGCCCCTCCGCGCAGGAGCATTCGCTGCGCTCGATCTGCATACGCGAATAGGCTATGTGGCGGTGAAAAGCCATTGCGTAAAGGGCTATTTGCTTTTGAAGAGCAGCTATCATCGGTCAGGGAGCCGTTATTTGCTCGCGGATCACGCCGAAGAATCTCAGCTCGTCTTCCACCCGCAGCTTTCCGCCCGGCGTTGTCGGCTTGCAATCGGCTGCGAAGCGCATGACCGCAGCATCCGGGATGTTGAGCCTAAGAGGGCTGTCCGCGTCCGTAAAGCAGGAGGGGAACACGGCGGAGACAACGTCGCTGAACTGTGACAGGATAGCGGAGGCCGTATAGACCGGGAGCTTGTCTGGCGTTGCCCACACCGCTTGCAGACCCGCATCCGCGCGCTTGGCGTCCCATCTGAGGCGGGAGTCAAGCTCGTCGGCGGGGATTCGGGATTTTTGCCCGGAAACAGCTGTCGAGCCGTCAAGGTTATACAGCAGACAGCTATCTATGAGAGCACGCAGCATTTTTTTCCAGTCTCCGGCATTTGTGACCTTTTGCGCGGCGCTCCGGTCGATCTCGGAGAGTCGAACCGAATTTTGAGACTCCTGCAGCTCCATGACGCCGGTGTTCTTGTTTATTTCAAACGTGAGATACCGATACCAAGGGCTTTCCAGATACTTGACCAGTATGCCGACAGGGGAGGAAATGTCGAGAAAGGCGCGGATTGCGTCCTCCAGAGACTGGCGATTCAGCGTTTTGACCGTGTCTGCGATCAGCTCCTGCTTGATGATGGCGTCCTTGACCGGCGTGCTGTCAAAACACCTGTTGTATTCGCTGATCATTTCCTGCAATTCCGCGAAAAGCTCCAAATTTCATCACCCGCAGACAGTTTACAACAGTACTGGCAAAATCGCAAGGTGGAAAGCGGGAAGGAGCAGGCGCGATTCACCTGATAGATGATAACAACAAGGCATGCTGACGGCTGTCGGCATACCTTGTTTTGGAACTCTCTATATGACATCAAAACTCGCGCAGAACCAGATCGGTTTCTCCCAGATTCAGCCCGATTTCGATCCGCTTGACCTTCGGGTGCCCCTTATAGTGTGCCCTGACCGCATCACGAAGCACGGTGCCGCTGTGATATCCGTGGATCACGCGGAGCCGATAGACGGAGGCATTGGCTCGGCGCAGCTTGGCGTCGATTGCTGTGATCGCCTGTGTCCGCGTCATGCTGTGAACATCAATTTCGATAAACCCGCTGAGAGGAATGCCAACCGCCTCCTTGCGTTGCTTTCATGGGGATGCATACTTGTTTAATAGCTCGTAAAGTGGTTTCTATTCGCTCTTTTGACTTGCCTTCCACTTGAGCCATAGTGGGCTGAGAAGAGTTGCCTTGGGGTCGTCCTGAATCCTTCTGCAAGGGAAATCCTTACAGTATCCGCAGGATAAGATACCCTTTTCCAGTACACAGTCCCGTGTATAGCAAACGCCTCTTTCGTTTCCGCTGACGCATCCGGCACATTCCTTTGCTAATAAACTGGGGCATTGTCCGCAATAATAACCACATTTGCCTAATTGCTTTTCATCCATGTACAACCCACCTCAATAAATATGCCCGAATGAGGGGATTATAGCAAATCCCGGAGTAATTCTCAAGCCCGGAATACAGAGAGAGTTTAAGATGCCGGTCTTTTTTTTGTATAAGAGGAAGAAACAATTGAGAATAGCAAAAAATGAAATACAACAATAAATATCAAAAATATTGATAATATTCGTTGTATTTCTTTATGAAGCGTGGTATACTAGGGGCGTGGAGGTGATACCGTGCTCATCGAGTTCTCTTTTAAGAATTATAGGTCATTTCGCGACGAGGCGGTTTTGTCTATGGAGGCAACCGGGCTTGGAGCATTTAAGAACAGTATCATAGAATGCAACAATACAAAACTCCTGCCTGGAGTTGCTGTTTTTGGAAAGAATGGCGGCGGGAAGAGCAATGTAATCCGCGCTTTTTGGCTTGCTGTGCAGTTTATAAAAAATGCGCAGCGCACACAGCACGAGAGTTCAGAGATTCCGGTCATTCCTTTTTCCCTGAATGACTACTCGTTCTCTCAGCCGACACGGTTTGATTTTAATTATGTTCTGGATAATACGGAATATTGGTATGGTTTTTCGGCTGTAAGAGAAAAAATGGTGGGGGAATACCTGTATTATGCGCCGAAAGGGAAAAAAGCGCTTGTATTTGAACGCGAAGGTCAGGATTTCCGCTTTACAGAAGAAAAATCAAAGCGGACGTTGATCAGCAAAGCCGTTGCGAAGAACCAGCTGTTCTTTTCCGTCGCCTGCACAATGAACGACCCTGCCTGCGTTGGCGCTATGCGGTGGTTCCGGGAGTGCGTATTCTTCTCGCGCGATTACTCGGATATTCCGGCACAGCTGATTGAATACTCGGAAGATAAAAATATGCTTGGAGCTATTTCTGAATATGCAAAAGCAGCGGACGTCGGCATTGAAGACATGCGATTTGAAATGGACAACAAGGAAATTACGGATGATATGACACTTCCGGATCAACTGCCCGAGGGCATAAAGACATTTTTCATCCAGTTTTTGCGCATTCTGTCGGAGACATCCAATAATTCAGAGACCCGTCTTAACATGGGACATATGACCGCAAAGGCGAGCCATTTGGGTAAAAACGGCGCAGGGGAGCAGTGCTTGTATGAACTGGATCTTTCCGATGAGTCTGACGGAACGAGAAAACTGATGGCGCTTTCGCCTGCGATCGAATCGGCGCTTCGTAAAGGCGGGGTGCTGCTGGTGGATGAAATAGAGCGGGAACTGCATCCGGCTCTTGTAAACTATATCATCTCCAAGTTCCAAAGTAAGAACACAAACCCGCGCGGAGCGCAGATTATTTTTACGACTCACAATACGGAACTCATGAATCTTGAACTTCTCAGAAAGGACCAAATCTATTTTGCGGACAAAAATGCCGCTGACGGCGCCTCTGAATTGTACAGCCTGAGCGAGTTTTCAACGAGGACGACAGATAATGTCCGCAAGGGATATTTGATTGGGAAATATGGCGCCGTACCCAATATAGATATCGAGGAGGTCATATAATGCCTCGCAGAGCAAGTGGAAACCGTGGAAACGGAAAAGCGGTCATTGTTGTCTTTTGCGAAGGAGAAAGCGAGCAGGCGTATACGGAGTACCTGAAAAAGCGGTTTGCTGATGTTGCGGTAATCAAATACCCGAAGGAAACTGGGCTTTTTGAGAGAGCGGAGAGCAGATTTGCAAAGGATCCCCAATACCGCGATTACGCTGAGGTCACGGATGAAGTGTGGTTCTTTTTTGACGTGGAAACAAAAGACGTCGATCTATGGAATCAGCGAATGAAAATTATCAAAAAGCTGCGAAAGCTAAGAAAAGACCCAAATATCAGAGTCCGTTTGCTGATGACCACGGGCTGCGTGGAATACTGGTTCATGCTTCACTTTAAGATGTACGCGCCGCCTCTCCAAACCGTCGCGGAGAAGGAGCGCGTAATCAGCGAGCTTTTGGAAAAGGAACCGGGATACAAAAAAGGCGATTATCCATCTACCGCAAGAATCGCGGAAAACTATCCGACTGCTATGATCCATGCAAAATCGACTATGCACAATTTGCTGCCCGAGGGTCTGCCGGGGCTGGAGGATACGGATGAGCGGAATCAATGGCTTTGCAAGCAATGCTATTCTTTCTCAAACGTATATGAAGCGCTTGAGTTTTTGCAGAACCGGAACAATGCAGATGGTCCTTCTTCCGGGGTATAGCAAAATGCAACGATGAAACAGTCGTCGACAGAAATTGGGGTCAAATGATGGGCTGGGTTGATTTTCTGACGATTTGTGTTACAATAACTTTGCTTTGTTGAAATCAGAACGATCAAGGAGTCCAAGGCGAATGACAGAAACGGCAGAAAGCAATATCGTGCAGGAGATCTACAACAATATCCGGCTATCAGAAAACACTGTTCAGAATACGGGGGAACCAAGGGATCATACATATTTTGCTCCCGGAACCGTATTTGAAGGGACGCTGCATTCGGACGGGGACGTTGAGATCGAAGGACAGTTCAGTGGGGAAATCGTCTCCGACGGCAAGGTGACGCTTTATTCGGATACGTCCAGTTCCGTATCTGCGAGAAGTCTTTCTCTGATCGGATCAACGCTTTCCGGCGATTCTGTGGTCACGGAAGACGTTCAAGTGGATGATACCTCCTATATAAAAGGTAACATCCGCGCATTGGGCGTTGACTGCGCTGGGACGATCATCGGCAACATCAAGGCCGGAAATCTTGTCTCTCTTCAAAGCACGGCCTCGGTGAGCGGGGATATCAAGACCGCCACCTTGGTGGTGACCAACGGGGCGCAGGTCCACGGGAAAATAGATATGTCCTGAAAATCGTAGGTTTTACGCCTCATACACATCACTCAAACAGGGGTCGCAGCAGTGGCGATCCCTGTATTTTTGGCTTTGGATATATTGGACGGCTTTGAACTAGTAAAAGCCGTGTAACAAAACGCCTGTCTGACGACATGATACAGGTAGAGGGGGAGTGACGACATGTCCGCGATTTCAAACACACAGATGCATACCACTTTTACTGTATATGACCGCAAAAGAGCGGCGGCGAAAGCACGGGAGATTCGGGACGAGGCGTTCGAGGCGCTGATGGCAACGGTCAGAGCCTCGGAAAAGAAAAAGACGCAAAGCAATGCGGCGGAGCCGGATGCGTCCCTTCCTGATATGCCGCTAGCGTCCATGTCGACGGGAAATGCGGAAAATGTGGATGTCTCCGACTCGCTGTTCTCCTATTGGGTCAACATCCAGCCGACAGACGACAGATTTTACGTCGGCAATGGGATGTATCAATATGGTTCCCGGCTTATGACGCTTGAAGAGGACTATAAGGCGTGGAAAAGCACGCAGGCGCCGCTTGAGCTGCCAGCGGAGTCCTGTACGGAGGAGGAAAAGCTCACATGGATGCGTGAGCATTATTCCGGCGAGCTTGGCCCATATGAACTGGTGGACGCCATAGAATCCATGCACGACCTCGGGTTGATGGATCGGTATGAGTGGAACAGCGTGTACGGAAGATCGCTGACCATTATTACAGATGTGCAGTCTATTCCTATCACCGACGAGAACGGTGAACAGCGTTACATTATCACCGACCCAAGACTGCTGGGGATAAGAGAGGTGCCGCCCGACGAACCGCCCTGGGGATTCGACGACCACTTTGACCGCGCGCCCCTGCACAAGCTGCATACGCTGCAGGATCTGGAAAACTGGCTGAAGGAGTTCCGTACGCAGCCGGTCGCCGACTGGGAAGTGAAACGGCGCGAGCTCATGGCAAGAGACGGAATCATCGAGCATTTTTTCGTGAAAGCATGAAAAGAAACGGCTTTGTATGTAAAAACGCCTGTGCCTTGACTGTTCTTAATCCCACAGCGTGGCGAAGTGCTTTTGTAGAAAGTCTTTGTACTCCGGCGGATCATCGCTGAAAATCCAGTCTCTGATGTTGTTTGCGTGCATCTTCTGCTCCGCTGGGTCGATTTCGTCATATCGGTGAATGATGACATTTCCGGCATCCGCTTCCCGGAGGATCTCTTTATAAACATTGGAGATATGCTCCTTCAAAATGACCGGGACGTCAACGGGGCTTTCCCACGTATGACCTTTGGTGTTTGTCAGGCTCGCAACCTCGACCGGCTGATAAAGGAATCCCTCTTTTCCCTCGTACAAGACCTTCAACTGGTCGGGAAAACGCTCAAAATAGTGCTGCTTGCCGTTCCGGTCCGGCCCCATGGTGACAAAGTTTTCCGACTGCTTTCTGCAACACGCGAGGGCATAGACTCGATCTGTTGTGAAATAGGCGACCTTGCTACCGTCAACATGTGATTTTGCATTTGCCCATATCACGTCCAGTCCTCCAATGACGCTGCCGTGATAGAGACTGGAAACGAACTGGTTATTGTCCATAATTGCCCCTCCTCGCTGCCAATAATATAGCCGTGCTAAAATGCAATTACAAGGCTTGTGTTCTGCTGCTTTTCGTGCTATAATAAGCCATGCAACGGGGATATGGCAGCAATATCTGCATCCCGCACATGTTTGAAAAATGACCCTGCGCCTTCCAAAAGGCGTGGGGTCTGCTATTATGCGAAAAAGGCTTGTAACCTTTTCCGCTCTTTTCCGTCTATACAGGTGAAAAGCTTTTCACGGAGGGATCGGCATGACCGACGAGCAGATCGTCACGCTGTTTTGGAATAAGGACGAGCGGGCGCTGCGCGAGAGCGAGGCAGCCTACGGCGGCTGGTGCCGCGCTCTCGCGCAGCGGTTCGTCTCTGTCGAGGACGCGCAGGAGTGCTGGAGCGACGCGATGCTGCGCGCATGGGATGCGATCCCGCCGGAGCGCCCGGCGCACCTGAGAGCTTTCCTTGCCAAGCTGACGCGCAACCTTGCGCTTGACCGCTTTCGAGCGTACAGCGCCGCGAAACGCGGCGGCGGGGAAGGGGACGCGGTGCTCTCGGAGCTTTCGGAGGTGCTCGGCGGACGCGAGACTGCGGAGACCACGGTCGCGGCGCAGGAGCTGGGCGAGGCGGTGAATTGCTTCGTGCGCTCTCTCCCACAGCGCGAGGGCAACATCTTCATTCGTCGCTGTTTCTTCGCCGACACGACGGCGGAGATCGCAAAGCGCTATGGAATGAGCGAGGGCAGCGTCAAGGCCATGCTTTCACGAACAAGGAAGAAGCTGAGGACCTATCTGGAAAGCGAGGAATACCTATGAACAGCGAACAGCTGATGAACGCCTTTT
>SVKP01000046.1 GCA_015068395.1 Oscillospiraceae bacterium | reverse complement strand
CGCTCCTCGGTATACGGGACCCACGCCTCGTCATTGATCTGGTCCAGCACGGGCGCCATGGTGAAAAGCGTCAAAAGCAGCGCAAGCCCGACCAACACCATATTGGGCGGAGTCTGCTGCGTGCCCATGGCGTTTCGAAGGATGGAAAACGTGATGATATACCGGGTGAACGACGTCATCATGACCACGATCGAAGGCAGAAGCATGAGGAGCGTCGTCAGGTAGATGACCTCCAGCGTCTGGACGCTGTCACCGTTTATATTGATGAGACCATCTATCATGGGGATTTACTCACACTCATTTCTTCTTTCGCAGCGCATCGCCCAGCACCTCCATGAAGCCCGGCGCTGTGGGGGTATCGTCGCTCGCCCTGAGCCACTGGGCGGCCTCGTCTTCATCCAGCTCTCGCAACAGCGTGATCTGATGCTCGGTCACGCCGAGCAGATAGCACCGCTGTTCCAGCTGGACCAGAACGAGCCGTTCGTTCCGTCCCACGCCAAGCTGGCCGAGAATGCGAAACCGCCCCGTCTCCCCCCGGCGTACCGTGACCGCTCCGCCCGGTGCGCCATGCACCGCGATCCACCGCGTTGCGTAGTACGCAAACCAGAGGATCAGTATGACGATCGTGAGTACGCCGAGGAGCGACCAGAAGTTGCCCATTACGGATTGCCGAGGATGGTCGTCACCGTCTTCATGATACGGTCCGGCTTAAAGGGCTTGACAATGAAGTCCTTCGCGCCGTTCTGGATCGCGTCGATGACCATTGCCTCCTGGCCCATTGCCGAGCACATGACGCAGTTGGCGGCAGGGTTCTTCGCCTTGATCGCCTTGAGCGCCTCCAGGCCGTCCATGTTCGGCATGGTGATGTCGAGGATGACGAGGTCGGGATGGCATTCGTCATACTTCGCCACGGCGTCCGCGCCGTCAACGGCCTCCACAACGTCCGTAAAGCCGTTCTTGGTGAGGGTGTCCTTAATGACCTTTCTCATGAAGGCCGCATCGTCAGCAGTTAAAATCGTTGCCATCGTTCTTTCTTCCTTTCATTACATAAACTTTTTGTGGTTTGTGGTCAGGTTAGATTATCAAAACTCGGCTTCTGCACGATTTCACTGATGCGAATGCCGAAGTTGTCGTCAATGACGACCACGTCGCCGTGTGCTATACATTTTCCGTTGACAAAGACGTCCACCTGATCGCCCGCCAGCTTGTCGAGCACGACCAGCGAACCCTTGGAGAGCGCGAGGATGTCCTGCACCTTTTTCCGGGTGCGCCCGATCTCCACCGCAATCTCCAGCGAGACGCCCATGATGAGGTCCAGGTTCTGCGTCTCGTCGTTGGTGAGCTTGGTTCCGTCCGAGAGGGTGGGCATCGCGGCGTGCTTCGCCTGGACGACCTTTGGCCCCTGCGTTTGTGCCTGCGCCTGCGCCTGTGCCTGTGCCTGCTGGGTCTGCATCGCCTGCATCTGCTGCATCATCATTGCCATCTGCTGCTGCATCTGCTGCTGCATTTCCATCCATCCGGGCGGCATACCGTAGTATCCGGGCGCTGCCTGCGGCTGTGCCGCCGGATACTGCATGGGCTGCGGCGCCGGAGCGGGCGCGGGGGCGGGCGCCGGTGCGCCGCCTGCCATTCCTGCCATCATTGCCTCGATCTGCTCCTGTGACATTGTTCCGCCGCCCGATGGCGCGGGGGCGGGGGCGGGTGCGGGGGCTCCACCTCCCGCCATGCCCGCCATCATTGCCTCGATCTCCGCCTGCGACATCTTTGCGCCGCCCGAAGGAGCAGGTGCGGGGGCGGGGGCAGGCGCTCCGCCCGCCATGCCCGCCATCATCGCCTCGATCTGCTCCTGCGACATCTTTCCGCCGCCGGCAGGCTCCGGCGCGGGCGCGGGGGCTGCTCCGCCGCCCGCCATGCCCGCCATCATCGCCTCGATCTCCGCCTGAGACATCGTCCCGCCGCTCGATGGTGACGGAGCGGGCGCGGGCGCCGCGTTCGCCGCGTTCATCATCGCCTCGATCTCCGCCTGAGACATCAGGCGGCCGCCCGAGTCGTCCTCGATCTCCTGCTCAATGACGCCGGACGAATCCTCGCCCTCGCCGAGGCCGAAGCCGGAGACCATCTCCTTGGCAAGCTCGACCGACATGACGTTCATGAACTCGCTGCTCATGGCGCCCTCGATGCTCAGTGCGAAGGACACGACCACGATCGGTCCGCTCTTGACCGGGAGATGCTCCTCGCGGACCTGGTCCATATCGTCGCAGTTGAAGGTCACCGGTGTCGAGATGTTGACGACACGGCCAAGGAAGTCGCTCAACGCCGTGGAGGACGAGCCCATCATCTGGTTCATGACCTCGCAGACCGCGCTGAGCGTCAGGTCGTTGAGCTCAAACTCCTCCTCCGGCGTCTCCATGCCCATGAGGATGTCGACGATCAGCTTTACGTCGCTCATCTTGAGAAGCATGATGTTGCTTCCATCCAGTCCGGCGACATACCGGATCTCCACGCCGATCGCAGGGTTCAGCTGCCCAAGCGTGAATTCCTCGGCATTGACTACTTTGACTGACGGCGTAGTGATGTCTACGCGGTGGTCCAGCAGGTTGGAAACCGCTGTTGCCGAAGAGCCCAGACTGATGTTCATGATCTCTCCGATGGCGTCTATTTCCATCGGGCTGAAGATTTCATTCGCCATCTTTCTGTTAACTCCCTCCCTCTTCAAGCTCCAGTTGCGGAATAATCTCCGGTTCTGGCACACTCTCCGGCACGCTCGCGGGGGCGCTCTCCTGGCTGACTGCGTTTACAAATTCGGTTCGCAGCTCGCCCTGGACGTCCCGGATCTTGACGGCCAAGTGCTTGTCATGCATTCCCATGTAACCGGCGAACCACTCGCGTCCGCCGATGCGCAGGCTCACTGTGGAATCCTTCTTCTTGTTCATGTCAATCACGTCGCCGACACTTAAATTGTATATATCCTTGAGCTGAAGCCTGGTCCGTCCCAGCTCTGCCGTGATCTCAAGCTCGCTGGTGCGCAGGTGGGTATAGATGTCGTCCGAGTGGTCCTCGCGCTCCTTGCGCAGCACCGCGCTGCCCTTGTTGATCTCGGTGAAGATCTTGCTGAGCACCGCGTCCGGAAGGCAGATGTCCAATCGTCCGGAGCTGTTGGAGAACTTGATGTCCAGACTCACCATGATGACCGTTTCTTCAAAGCCGATCAGCTGCACCAGCGTGGGGTTCGCCTCGATGCGCCCGTATTCAAATCGCAGGCTGATGTAGTTTTCCCAGCTTCCGCCCATGATGCTGACGAAATCCGTCATCAGGTTCTGGTAAAGGCTCAAATCCAGATCGGTGTAGGTGTAGTCGGAGGGAAGGTCCTCCTCGACGTCTCCGTTGCCGCCCATCAGGCGGTCGATCAGGCTGACGATGATGCTTGGCGTCGCCACGATAATCACGGGCGTTTCCTCGCGGTCTCCGTGGATATCCAGATACGCCAGCGTGACCACCTGTCCGTCGATCAGCGCGTTGGAAAACTCGTAGTAGCGCTGTTCATCCACGGTGTCCACCTCCACCTCACAGGTGGCGCGGGCGAGGCCGTTGATGCGGGTATTGAGGACCTTGGCATAGTTCTCGAAAACGCCGTTGAGCATTTTCAAACGCTCTTTTGTATATTTTCGAGGACTGCGGAAGTCGTACTTGAGGTACTTTTTTTCTTCCTTTTGTGTCGTGAGGTCCTGCGTGCCGCTCATCGCTGCGGCCAACAGCGCATCAATTTGACTTTGTGATAATACCTCGGCCATCGATCACTCTCTCCTGCCGCTTATGATTTTCAGGCTTCCTTGGTTCACGGCGCGCTGGCTCCCGGCGCCGCGCCGGACTGTGCCGGCTCGCTGACCGCCGACATGGCGGCGTCCGCGTCGCTCAGCCCGCCTGCCTCGGCGGCCTCGCTGCCGGTCAGCAGGGACGCCTGCCCCGAGCGGATGCTGGTATACTGCTCCAGCGCGTCTCCCAGCTTGCTTTCCAGATCCTTGCCGGTAATCAGCAGCTCCACGCGGCGGTTGTGCGCCCTGTGCTCGCCGTCCGCATTGCTGTCCACCGGACGCCACTGCCCGTAGCCAACGCTGAGAAGGCGCGCGGGGTCGACGTCGCAGTTTTCCTGAATGTAAATCAAAACGTTCGTCGCACGGTCGGAGGCAAGCTTGCGGTCCGTGGAGACCGTGTTCGGCTGATCCGCGCGCGCCTGCGCCGTGTGTCCCATCACGCGCAACTCATCAATAGCTGCCGCGGCGGGGTTGAGCGCGGCGACCACCACGTCGAGGATCGCCATGCCGTCGCGCCGGAGCACGGGGCTGTCGCCATCGAAGAACACCGCGTCCGCAAAGGAGACGAACACATATCCGTCGCCCTTCGTGACCTGCACGACGTCCTCCATCTGGTTTTCCTCGGCATAGGTCTGCAGCGACTGGAAGATCAGCGACAGCGCCTCCTCCACCTCTTCGGGGGTCATCTCCTCGGGACCGAGCGCGAGCTCGGCGGTGCCGAGGTGGTCGTCTCCCGCGATGGGGCCGTCGTTTCCGGAGGTCTCCTGGGCCTCCAGCACCGCGCTGGGATTGAAGCTCTGGACGATTGCCTTCCATTTGTCCTGGCTGATGGTGGACATGGAGTAGAGCAGAACGAAGAAGCACAGGAGCAGCGTCACCATGTCGCCGTAGGTGTCCATCCAGTTCGCGCCGCCGCCACCGCCGCCGCCTTTCTTTTTAACTGCCATAGCGGGTCGTTTCCTTTCTTACTCCTTGCCCTTCTTGCCCTTCTTGCCGCCGCCTTCGCCGTCGCGGTCCTTCTGGCTGACGAAGGTCATCAGGCGCTCGCGCAGGAACTTGGGGTTTTCGCCTGCCTGAATGCCGCAGATGCCTTCCACGATGATCTGTTTGCAGATGACCTCCTTCTCGTCCTGCGCGCGAAGATGCGTCGCAAGCGGGCCGAAGATCATATGGGCGAGGATACAGCCGTAGAACGTGGTGATCAGCGCCGTGCCCATGTCGTTACCGAGGTTTGAGCTGCCCTCAGACATGTTCAGGCCCTTGCACATATTCACGAGGCCGCAGAGCGTACCGACCATACCGAACGCCGGGGCGACCGCGGACGCCTTGTCGTAGAGCGCCGCGCCCGCGTCATGGCGCGCAGACATGTTTTCAATATCCGTTTCCAGCACCGTGCGCACGCGGTCCGCGTCGCTTCCGTCGACGAGCAGCATGATCGCCGACTTGAAGAACGGGTCCGTCTGCTCCGCCGCGCTCGCCTCCAGAGAGAGAAGGCCGTCCTTTCTCGCCTTGTTGGCAAGCTCGGTGAGCTGGTCGATGTAGAGCATGGGATTGAAGAGCTTCGTGTTCATGACGATCTTGAAATGCTTGGGGATCGACTTGAGCGTGGAGGCGGGCATACTCGCCGCCACGATGGCGAAGGTGCATCCCACGACGATCATGACGCTGGGGCCGTCCCAGAAGTTCATCAGCTTGCTGACCGAAATCTGTGGGAAGCCCAGCATTCCGAGGAAGATAAAGACCGTCGACATGACAACGCCGATGATATATGTAATATTCATATCTGATTATCCACCCTGTATAGGAACGTTTTTCGACGATTACCGCTTGTCGACGAGCGTGACCTGGCGATGGATATCCACGACCTTCGCGGTGTAATCCGCGATCTTCTGGATGATCTCGTCTCCGGTTTCCTCGACGAGGTAATAATCGCGATTCATCATCACGATCTTTGTCTCCGGAATAAACTCGATGTGCTGGATCTGGTTGTGATTGACAAGGAACTTCTCCTTGCTTTTCAGCTTGCTTAATACGATCATTGGCCCCGTCGTCCTTTCCATGTCCCCCCTCCTCTGCGCAGGCGGAGGAGGGGATGGCATTTACTGAAGCATTACGAAGCGGATCAGCGCTTCATGTTGACCAGTTCTTCGAGCATGGAGTCCGTCACGGTGACGATACGGGTGTTCGCCTGATAGCCGCGCTGCACCGTAATCATATTTGTGATCTCGGTGGCGAGGTCCGTACCCGAGGATTCGAGGCCGCCCGTGATGAGCTTGGTGTCGCCCGCGCTCTCCGGCCCGGTGTAGTTTCCGTTCTCGTCCTTGATGCCGCTCACCGCGCCCTTGACCGTGGTCACGCGGACGGTGCCGGCGCCGTCGCTCGCCTGATAGTAGCGCCCGTCGATATGCGTCACGCCGTTGGGGTTGGTCACCTTCGCGAGGGCAATGTAGCCGACGGTATAGATCTCGCCATCGCTGGTCATGACGCGCAGCGCGCCGGACTTCTCGTCGATGCTGACGCTGTCCGCCTGCAGGCGGTTGCCCTCGCCGTCGGTGAATTTGGCGGGCTCCGCCGGGGACTTGACGCCGGAGGAGGGCACGTTGGCGGTGTTGTACTCCACATCCTTCGCGGGGGTGTACGTGGGCCACTCGATCGAGTTGGTCTCCTTATTGCGGGTCATCAGGCGCATCGCGCCCATGACGGAAGTCTGCGTCAGCGTCGCGCTGACGATGTAGGAGTCGCCAACCTTGATCGGCGTGGTCGTCTCGTCCGCGCCGCCGCTGCCGCTGCTGTCGCCCAGGCGCTCGAGAAGGTGCTTTTCATCTTCGCTCAGGCTGCTCTCCTCCTTGGCGCGCAGCTCGGCGACCTTCTGCTCGGTCAGCGTTTCGAACTTGACGTTGTGGAGGTTGACGCCCAGCTTCTGGAGCTTTTTGATCTCATCCTCGGTCATGTCGCGAAGCTCCTTGACCACGGTCTGCGTGGTTTCCTCGCCGGTGCTGCTACTGCTTTCCTCAGAATCGCTGAGGACCACCTCGCCGGTGCCGAGGTTGTACTTGGAGGTCAGGCTCGCCTCTTCCTCCAGGAAGCCCCAGACCACGCTGCCGTTGCCGTCGACCAGGTAGCCGTTGGGGTCGATGTTGAAGTTGCCCAGACGCGTGATGTTCATGCCCTTGAGGCTCGCGTCGTCCCCGCAGGAGACCGCGGTCGCGCCGCTGCCCAGTTCCTTGTCGCCGACGAAGAAGAATCCGTCGCCGTCGATCATCGTGTCGAGGAGCTGGCCCGTCGGGGTGTAGTTCTTGGTGCTCATATCCAGATCAATGGTGCCGATGGACGCGCCGAAGCCGACCTGAGCGGGGTTGCGTCCGCCGGACACAGCCGTGCCGTCGGAACCCGTGCGCTGCGTGGTGTACAGCGCCTCGTTGAACGTGTAGCGCGTCGCCTTGTACGCCGTCGTGTTCACGTTGGAGACGTTGTTGCCGATGACGTTGAGCGCGCTCATGTGGGACTTGAGTCCCGAAACCGCTGCGTACATGGAACCTGTCATAGTAAATGATCCTCCTTTTTGTGGTGCGCCGCCGGGGAGCAGCCATTCGGGCTGTTCCCCATAGCATCCGAAAAAGGTCCTGCTATCTTATAAAAGTACGGCGCCGTCGATATTGGTGAAGATGTTTTCCTTCATTTCCTCCTGCGACATCGTGGTAATCACGCGGCCGTAGGGGATGTTGATGATGAACGCTCCGGAATCGTCAAACGCGAGGATGTTGGTCGCGCCCTTTTCCTGCGCCTTCTCCACGGAGCTCGCCAAACGGTCCATCAGCGTCGGCGTCAGCTCGATCCCGCGTTCCTCCGCTCGCGCAAGCGCGTGCTTGGAAAAATTGACCGGCTGTGTACCGCGTCCCTTCGTGTCGAGCTGATCGCGCAGCATCGCGCCGAAGTCGCCCTTTTCCCGAGAGGCGGGCCTGCCCTTCGCCGCACTCGCACTGCCCTGCACCTGTCCGGGGCCCTGTATCTTGTCGATCACGACTGCTCAGGCCTCCTTTCCTTCGCTGTCTGCATGCTCCCGCTCAGCCCAGCGCTCCGTTTTCATCCGGCGTGTGGGGGTCGCGCTCGCCGTTTTCCGTGCTTCCGCTCGCGCCCGTGTCAGCCTGCCGCCACGCATCCTGATACTCCGCCGCCTCGCTTCCGGCAAGCTTCTCCGGAATGCTGCCGACCGCCAGAATGTCCGCGATGTCGTAGGGCGTATCCTTGCCGTCCAAAAACAACACCTGCTTGCCGTCCAGCGTTCCCGTTCCTGTGACAGTGCCAAAAATCTTCTCGACCTGGCTGCCCACGCGCTCGCCGATGGTCACACCCTTGCCGACCAGGGACGCGGCATAGCTGAGGTTGGTGGATTCCGTGATGAGGGTGGAGAGATTGGTGACCGCCTGAATGACGGACATCTGCACCATCTGGTTCATCATCTCGGTGGTGTCTGCGGTGGAGTCGATGCTCTGGTTCTGGAACTGCGCGACCATCAGCTTGAGGAAGTCGTCCATCACCAGATCGCTGCCCGCCTTTTTGTTGGTCGTGTTGGAAGCGACCTTCTCCGTGACCTGCGTACCGAATACGCTGTTGAGGTCCAGCCCCAATTCACTCATATGCTGTGATCCTCCTTTCTGAATAATCTCCGATGTTACCGATTGTCGTTGTCGACCAGCCCAAGGCGAAGCTGCTGCAGGAAATCCTCCGCGCTCTGCTGCTGCTCGCGGCGGCGGCCGTTCTGCTGTTGCTGCTGTCCGTTTCTGTCGTTCTGTCCGTTCGGGTCAAGGAACTGCCTCTGCTCCGTCTCGCCCGCTGACCGGACCTGTACCTCGACCTCGCTGCGGTTCCCCGTCGTCAGGGCGTTTTGCAGGTTCGTCACGTGCTTTTCCAGCAGGTTCGCCGTGCGCTCGTTCGTCGCGTGCAGCACGATGCTCAGATTGCCGCCTTCGTTCCGGGTGATCTCCACCGTCAGCTTGCCAAGGTTCTCCGGGGTCAGCGTGATCTCGACGCGATTGGCGTCCGCGCTGTTGACCAGCACGCTGTCAAGCTCCCTGCCGAGCTGCTCGACGCCGTCCTCCGCCTCCAGCGGGATCGGCCTCGACGCCTCGGCGACCTTGACGACCGGCGCGTCCACCTTCTCGAACAACGGCTGCGCCTGCGCGGTCTGCGCGGCGTCCGCCTCGTCGGCATCCTTCGCCTCTGTCTCCGGCTTCGCCTCGCTTCTCACCGTCTGCGCTCTCTCGGGCGCGTTCTCCGTGCGCGGCGTTTCCTCGCGCTGCGTTTGGACCGGCTGCTCGTTCTGCCCGGCGTTCTCGACCGGCTGCTCCGGCTTTACCTCCGGCTTCGCGTCGACGATCGTCTCCGGCTTGTTCTCCACCGGCGTCTCGACCGGCTTCTGCGTGTCGGGCGCTGCCTGCGCCAGCTCGAGCGCCGCCTCCTGCGTACCCTCGGCAACGGGCGTCTGTGTCACGGGCATCTCAGGGAGCTCTACTGTCTGCTCCTGCGTCTCAACCGCCTGCACCGCCTCGGTCATCAGCTCGGGAATCTGCTCCTGCGGGATCTGCTCCACGCGCAGCTCGCTCTGCATCTGGTACATCATCGCCGCGGCGATGGCATACTGCCCATCGTCGACAATCGCCTCCGTACTCTGCGTCTGGGTGTCGTCAGCCTCCTCCGTCTGGACCGGCTTGTCCTGCTTTGCCGCCTTCGGCTCGCTCTTTTCCACCGTCGAACGTCTCTGGCTGACCATGCGGTCGAAATCGGGGGCGTCCGCCTCTTTTTGCTTTGCCGCGCCGGATGCCGTCGGCGTCTGCTGTGCGCCGTTGACCAGCAGTTGGTCCAGCATCTGGTTTTTCACTTCCATCCTGATTCACCTCCTCTTTTCTCATATTATTTATAATAAACGGCGTATACCGTCTATTATTCTGTTCAGCCCGCCGCCATGGACCTGCGGGAAGCGGTCAGGTCGTCGATTGCCTTTTCCTCCGCCTTCGCGACCGCCGTGTCGTATTCGCCGCGGCGGATCTCCTTGAGCTTTTCGATCGCGTGCGTCTCCTGCCGCGCCTCCACGACCTTCTGTCGCTTGATCTCCAGCTCGCGGCGCCGCTGGTCGAGCAGCTGCTGCTCACGCTGCAATCTCTGCTCAAGCACGCGCTGGCCGGACTCGTACTCCATCGCCTCGAGGATGGTAAAGCCCATCTCCCGCTTGTCGGCAAATTCGGCGTCGTACTCCGCCAGCCGCTCCGCCGCGCGGTCCCGCGCCTCCTCCTGTGCGGCGGCAAGCATCTGCGCCTCGGACAGCTCCGACATCAGCATGTCAAGCGTCTGCTGTTTGTAACTCAGCACGGGATCCAGTTGGAATTGAAAGCGTTTCACGGATGCACTTCATGTCCTTTCCGAGGAAATATGCCTCCCCTGCACAGTCACGCCAGAATCTTCTTCATCTCCGCGATGCACTCGTCATAGCTGTAGGCGGCGTAGATATCCTGCTTCAAAAAGGCATTGATATCGTCTATCTTTTTCAGCGCGTAGTCAAGCCGCGGGTTGCTACCGGGCTTGTAGGCGCCGATGTTGACCAGATCGGCGTTGCGCTGGTAAACGCTCAGGATGTCGCGCAGGCGCGAGGCGAGCTGCTGATGCTCCTTGCTCACCAGCTCCACCATCAGACGCGAGACGCTTGCGCCGACGTCGATGGCGGGATAGTGGTTGGCGGCGGCGAGAGAGCGGGAGAGAACGATGTGCCCGTCCAGAATACCGCGCACGGTATCGGCAATCGGATCGTTCATGTCGTCGCCCTCGACGAGCACCGTATAGATCGCGGTGATCGAGCCCTTTTGGAAATTGCCGCTGCGTTCGAGCAGCTTGGGAAGCTCCGCGTAGATCGAGGGCGTGTAGCCGCGCGCCACCGGCGGCTCGCCGATGGCAAGCCCGATCTCGCGCTGCGCCATGGAAAAGCGCGTGAGCGAATCCATCATCAAAAGCACGTCGCAGCCCTGATCGCGGAAGTATTCCGCGATGCCGGTGGCGACGCTGGGACACTTCATGCGCAGCATCGCCGGCTGATCGGAGGTCGCCACCACGAGGATCGAGCGCTGCATGCCCTCGGGCCCCAGATCCTTCTGCACGAACTCCAAAACCTCTCGGCCACGCTCACCCACGAGGGCGATGACGTTGATGTCCGCCTTGACCTCGCGCGCGATCATGCCCAAAAGCGTGCTCTTGCCGACGCCGGAGCCTGCGAAAATGCCCATACGCTGACCCTTGCCTATGGTCAGCAGCCCGTCGATCGCCTTGATGCCGAACTCCATTTTCTCACGAATCGGTGGCCGCGTCAAGGGGTTGATGTAAGCTCCGCCGATACAATAGGTCTCGCCCTCCTCAATGGGGCCCCGGTCGTCTATCGGCTGCCCGAGCGCGTTGATGATGCGGCCCTTGAGGTGCATCCCCACCTTCAGCTCAAGCTGCCTGCCCGTGTTGCGGACAAAGTTGCCCGCGGAAATGCCGTTCATCTCGGCATATGGCATCAGAAGAATATGGTCGTTCTTAAAGCCGACGACCTCGGCGGAGACCTGCTTTCCCGATTCGTCGCTGTAGATGCGGCAGATATCGCCGACAGCGGCCTTTGCGCCGCTCGCCTCAATGGACATGCCGACAATATTTTCGATCTTGCCGGTGTGGCTGATCGTCTCCGCCTGTTGAACCTGTTTGATTGCGTTTCGGAACATAGCGCCTTCCTCCGCGAGGGGCGGCGCGCTAATCGTTTTCCAGCACCACGCCTCCGAGTACTTCCTTGATATTGTCCAGCTGCGTGGAAACGCTGGCGTCGTAGATGACGTCGGGCAGCTCCACGATGCAGGTGCCGCTCTCCTCCTCCGGCATGGGAATCACACGCACACGCTCGGCGATGTGGCTCAGCGCCGCTGTCAACTCGGGCACCGAGTACGCCTTGCCGCCCACGTCGCAGTCGGAGACGTAGATGTGCGCCCACTCGCAGCGCTTGTGCGTATCCGTCGCCGCGTCGACCATGCGCAGGATGATGTCGCTTGAGTTCTTGAGGCTGACGTGGATCACCTTCTCGGCAATCGCGATCGCAAGGTCCTTGAGCTCCTCGCGCGCATTGTCCAGCATCCGGTCGCGTGCGCGCGCCGCCTGCTCCATGAACATCTCAATGGACTTGATCTGCTCCATGGACAGGCGCTCGCACTCCTCTTTGCCCTCCTGCATCGCCTGCGCCATGCCCTCGGCATAACCCCGGCTGTAGCCTTCGTCCCGTGCGGCGCGCTTTGCCTCTTCCAGCTCCGCCTCAAACTCGGCGCGTGCTTTTTCCTGGTAGCTCTCCGCTTCCCGGCGCGCATCCTCCAAAATGGCGTCCGCCTGTATTCTTGCATAGCGGATCGGGTCGGCGTCCGGCGTCGGCTCCGGCGCGGCGGCTTCCTCCGTCTCGCCGCCCTCGCTCTCGTCCTCTTCCAGCTCGGACAGCGGCTTGAGGTCGAACTCATCCGGCTCGCGCGGCGCGGCGGGCGGCGGCTCTGCCGGGGCAGGCTTGTCGTCGTCCACCTTCAGCTCCGCGGCCGGGCGAAAGATGTAATCGCTCGCCCCTCCGCCGAAAATGCTTTTGAATACCTTAGGCAATGATATCGTCCTTTCCGCCCTTCATGATGACGATCTCGCCCTGCTCCTCGAGGCCGCGGATAATGGCGACAATGCGGCTCTGCGCTTCCTCGACGTCCTTCATACGGACGTTGCTTGTAATCTCCAGGTCGTCGCGGATACTCTCCGCCATACGGCTGGACATGTTGCCGAACAGCTTGTTCGCGACCTCCTGGTTTGCCGCCTTGAGGGCGAGCACCAGATCCTTGGGGTCGCAGTCGCGCACGAAGCGCTGCACGCTGCGGTCGTCCATCGTGACGATATCCTCGAACACGAACATGCGCTTGCGGATCTCCTCGGCAAGCTCCTCGTTGCGGGAGCTCAAGCCGTCGAAGATGGACTTCTCGCTCGAACGGTCGATGTTGTTCATCACGTTCGCGACGAAGTCGATACCGCCGACCTTGACGTTGCTGTTGCTGACGAAAATGTTGTCGAAACGTTTCTGCATTTCGCTTTCAATGATTTTGATAGCGGTCGGGGAGGCGCTGTCCATCTGCGCCATGCTTTCCACGACCTTGATCTGTCGGCGGCCTTCCAGCTGTTCGATGACCGCCGCTGCCTTCTCGGGCGCGACGTAGGACAGCACGAGGGCGATAGTCTGCGGGCGCTCGTATTGCAGCGCCGTGAAGAGGTCCTTCTCTCTCGCCTTGTTGAGGAACGCAAACTCCCTGTTCTTGAGGGACTTCGTGACCTTGGCGAGCAGCTCGTTCGCCGTTGCGCCGCCGAACGCCTTTTCGAGGACCGAACGTGCATACTCAAGGCCGCCTTCCGTGACCGCCTTGTTCATCATGCACATCTGGTAGAACTCGTTGAGGACGCCTTCGGTGGTCTCCGCGTCAATGAAGCCGAGCTTCGCGACCTCCAGCGTGACCTGCTCGATCTCGTCCGAGTCCATGTGCTGGTAAAGGAGGGACGCCTTGTCCGTGCCCAGCGCAACGATGACCGCAGCGGCCTTTTGCGCGGGCTCCAGAATGGGTGTGGACTTTTCAGGCTCGGGAGGCGGCGCCGCCGGTATGTCCACCGCCTCTGTCTCGCGCTCTTCCTCCCTGTTCCGTTTGTTCTTCTTGGCCATGATCCTCGCCTCCTTTCCTCATGCCGCTCTCACTGGGGCCTCTCGACTTCCTCGCCGCGCAGCCAGTTCTTTATCATCTGCGCCGCAATCGCCGGGTTCTCCTCGACGAACACGCGGACGTCCTTGCGCATCTTCATGGCCTCCTCGGTATGGACGTCCATAATATCCGCGCCCTGCGCAGCGGCAGCGGCGGCGGCCTCCGCCTCCGCTTCGGCGGCAAGCCTCTCCCTCTCTTCCTCCTCGGCGAGCAGGGCGAGCCTCTTCTTCTTCTTGTTTCTCAGCAGCAGCGCAATCAGCAGCAGCGCAAGGAACAGCGCCATGCCCGCGATTGCCGCATAAACCGCCCAGGCAGGCATCCCGAAGAGCATCGAGACCTCCTGCGTAGGCCCGCCGTTCACAACCTCCTGATAGAAGGGGTAGGAGACGATCGCGATCTTGTCCTTTGCGACCTCCGCGTTGATGCCCGCCGCGGCGGCGGCGATACGCACAAGGTTGTTGGGGTCCTGCACGTTCACCTTCGCGCTGTTGATGGCGATCGCCACCGTGATGTCGGTGATCGTTCCGGGCGGATGCTCGGTCTGCGTGGTCTGGTGGGAGACCTCATAGGTGATCTCGCCGGAGTTGTGGACCTCCGTCTCGTCGCCGCGCACCGTGCCCTCGTTGGTCACATACTCGTTGATCTCGGAGTTGACCGGCTCGCCCACGGTGCCGCCCGCGGTCTGGTCGCTGTCGCGCACCAGGCCGTTGTCCCAGATCTGGGAGCCGATGATGCCGCGGCCGCCGCTTGAGCCGTCCTGCGCCCACTCGGGCTCAAAATACTGCAAAAGCTCGGAATAGCTGTGCGTCACGTCCACGGTGCTGTGCACGCTGACCTCGACGTTTCCGGCGCCGCAGTACGGCATCAGCACCGACATCACGCTGTTGCGCGTGGTCTCGTTCACCTGGTCCTCGAGCGCCAGCTTGTAGCGCATGGTCTCGTCCAGCACGTCTGCGTTCGAGTTCGCGGAGGAATAGCGGTTGCCCGCGCCGTCCTCCACGGTGACGCTGTCGATCTCAACGCCCTTCATCGAATTGGCGACGAGGCGCTGGATCGCCGCGACCTGATCCTTGGACAGCGTCTCGCCCTGCTTCATCTGGACGATAACGGCGGCCTTCGCCTCGATCACGGTCTCGCTGAGTATGTAGCGGTGGTCTTCGCCGGGCGTCAGGTAGACGCTCGCCTCCTTGACACCGTCGATTGCGCTGATATCGCGGCCCAGACGGTCCTGCAAATCGTAGAGCACCAGCTGCTCACGGTCCGCCTGCGAGCTCAGCGCGCTGATGTGGTCCAAATACGTCCCATAGGCGTAGCCGGACTTGGGATAGCCCTGCATGATGATCTTCGCGCGCAGGGTGTTTGCCTGGCTTTCGCGCACGAGGATCGTGTCGTTGTTTCGGATACGGTAGTCCTTCACGCCCGTCGAGTCCAGAAAGCTCACGATGGCGGTAAGGTCTTCGCCCTTGAGGTCGCTGTAGAGGACCTCGTACGGCTGCGAGTTGCTGCGGACGATCAGCACGGCGATCAGGGCGAGGATGACGACAAAACCGGCAAGCAGGCCAATCTTCAGCCCTTTTTTCATATTCTTGAAAAACTCGCGGATCCTGCCCCAGATCTGCTTGACTCTTTCAAGCAAGCGTCCTCACCCCCTCGTCCCGATTCAATGGGCTTTTATCTGTCATCTTAGAGATTGATGCGCATCAGCTCGTTGTACGCTTCCATCGACTTGTTGCGAAGCTGCACCATCAGATCGACGGAAAGCTGCGCCTTGGTGGACGCGATGGTCAAAAGCGACGGATTGTCCAGCTGCCCGGTCGCCATCAGATACTCCATCTGGGTCTTTTCGGCGTCCGTCGTCTTCACCGCGTCGATCGCGGACTGGAAAATGTCGCTAAACGGGTTGCCCTTCGTGTCTGTTACGCGCGGGGCTTCGGTTTTCGCAGCGCTGCTGAGCGGAAGCTCCGTCCACAGCGGTTGGATCGTGTTCATTCAAATGCCCTCCTTATACGCCGATATCCAGCCCGCGCTGGACGACCTGTTTGAGCGCGTTGAACGCGGTGACGTTGGCGTTGAACGCCTGGCTCGCTGCCATCGCGTCCGCCACCTCGGCGACGAGCGTGACGTTCGGGAGCTCAAGATAGCCTTCCTCGTCCGCGTCCGGGTGCGTGGGGTCATAGACGCGGGGCAGCTCGCTCTGGTCCTCCGCGATCTCCACGATCTTGACGCCGCCCGCCTGCTCGAAGCCGCGGTTGGAAACCACATGCCCCTTGCGCGACGCGCGGGACATCGCCTCGCGGAAGCCGTTCTTGCCGGTCTCCGCCTGCATGACCGTGAGCTTTCTTCGGTAGGCGCCGCCCGCCTCGGTGCGCGTGGTATTCATGTTCGTGATGTTCTCCGAGATAACGTCCAGACGCGTCTGCTGCGCCGTCATGCCGGAGGCAACGATGTTCATGCTGGTGAAAAAGCCCATATTCCGTCCCTCCTCCGTCAGCCGTTGATGGCCCTTCCGAGCGTGGAAAAGTCATTGTTGATCGCCTGAAGCGTATACTGCATCTGGTACGCGGTGCGCACAGCTTCAAGGCTCTGTTCCAGAACGTTCACGCCATTCTGGTCCATGCGGGTGGCCTCCTCGTCCTCCTCGACCTGCCACGTCGCGCTCTCGATTGCCTGGCGCGTCTTGGCGCGCGTGTGCCCGTGCCGCTCCGCCTCCTTGAGACGGGCTTCGAACTTTTTCTCGAAGGAAACCGTCTTAACCTTATAGCCCGGCGTCTCCGCGTTGGCGATGTTGTCCAGATGTGCAGCCTGCTTCGCCCACAGATAATCCACGGACTTTTCCAGCATCCGCATACTGTTGCTCGTTATGCCGCCCATCGTGGTCGTACCGATCCCGGTCAGTTTGTCCACCGTCCGCACTTCCTTTCCTCTTGGGTGCAATTCGCCCTTTTACTTTATGAGGCTATTATTCTTTATATTTATAACACATCCCGGCAGAATAATCAATGAGAAAATCGACAGGAAAGTGGTATTTCTAAACTTTTCCATAAAAACGGGTCCTCGTTTTATTCATTATGTAAATTTCATCGCGCGCTATCCCTGTGTTTTATGTCAATTTCTATTTGTTTTTGCAATGAATAAGCCCGGCACAAAAAATGTGCCGGGCTTATTATCGTTTCTCTTTGGCTCCCTCTTCGAGGGAGCTGTCGCGAAGCGGCTGAGGGAGTTCTTAATACTTATCGCTGCCGCTGCCGAACGAGGACGAGGACTGGGACGGGGCGGGGCGGCTGCGGACCGGCTCGGAATAGCTCGGCGCGGGGCTTTCGACGCGGCTCTGCGGCGCACTGTAGCTCTTGCTCTTGCTCTTGCCGATGCCGCTCTCCTGGAGCGTAAATCTGCCGACGAGCTCCTTGAGCAGGTTCGCCTGCCCGGACAGCTCCTCCGACGCCGCCGCGGACTCCTCCGCCGTCGCCGAGTTCGTCTGCACCACGCTCGAGATTTGGTCGATGCCCGTGCTCACCTGCGCCACGTCGTGCGTCTGCTGGCGCGTCGCGTCGGAGATGAGGTTCACCGCCTCCATGACCTTCTCGGCGCGGAGCACGACCTCCTTGAGCGCCTCGTCCGTCTCGGTGGACAGGCGCGAGCCCTCCTTGACCGCGCGCACCGTGTCCTCGATCAGCGTCGCGGTGCTGGCGGACGCCTCCTGCGACTTCGTGGCAAGGTTGCGCACCTCGTCCGCCACGACCGCGAAGCCCTTGCCCGCG